>NZ_JBHSNQ010000074.1:0-38227 GCF_042655065.1 Ureibacillus suwonensis | reverse complement strand
AGGGTTGGAAAGTCTTGAAGCTCGTTATGAAAACTTGCGTCAATGATCTTAATTGAACCGCCGTATACGGAACCGTACGTACGGTGGTGTGAGAGGACGGGAGTTAATCGCTCCCTCCTACTCGATTTCAGTGCGGGAAAAGAATCTTAATGAGGAAATCACTCTATTTCCTTTACAACCGTTCCGGCAAAACGGTCCTGGGCAAGTCTCGAGCCGTCTTCCCCTTCGTAAGCTTCCCGGTCTTTCAAATAGGCGAAAGGTCCAAGCGTATCGCGATAAGCGCAGCGCTTTAGAATTTGTTTGCATGTCGGTGTTGAGCCGTCTTCACTTTCAAGCTTCAATCCCATCATTTTATAGCCGATCGTCTGGCCGCCGCATTTGAATTGGGCGTATTCCAATCCCCAAAATACGGCAGTCGGTGTCACCACATTATGTACAAATTCACTTTTCACCTTTTTCCGTAAAAAGTATTCAATGGTCAAGGAAAGGGCTGTGGAGATTCCCAAATCAATCGCGCAGGCTTTTAACCGTTTTTTTGTCAATTCTTTCATCATGCCACCTCATTTTTAGTTTCTGAAAATGTCCGCCATCTTCCAAAATGCCAAATAACGCCCACCAATTATCCGCGGGCGTTATTCACTTATGGATTAATTGTTGATAAACAATTCAAAGACGCTGCCATAGTCGTCATATGCATATTTTTTATTCATATTGGTCAACCAATCATTCGTAAATTCGGCGATCGCTTTGAAGGATTCTGCCGGAGAACCTTGCGCCATTCCGTGGGAAATGCTTTTTTGCGCATATTCCAAACTGTCTTGGGCAAATTTCATATATTTATCATTGGATTTCATGATGCGTTCCATCTCAACAAGCGCTTTGTACAAATCTTTGACCTTGTCCAATTCGTTTTTGCTGATATCGATGCTGAATGGTGTATTCCCGATTGTAAATTTGATCTCCACATCCAAATCGATGGTTCCTGCTGTTTCCAAAGAGACGTTGCTGATTGGGTTCCATTTGTATTCGTATCTTTTTAACGTGCGTTTTTTGCTGACAGCCGAATCGCCGTCCACATGAATCAACGCCAAATTCGTAAAGCAATATTCATCCGCTTTTGTTTTGATGAGAAAGTATATTTTTTCCCCGATTTCGTGCAACACATAATCATCTGAATCCGTTTTATCATAATCTTGCGGTTCGATCACTTTTCCGATATCGGATAACCCCAACGCGTCCGATGCGAATTTTTTTAACATGTAAATGGACTCCTTTCAAAAACAGTATTTGATATTAATACGAAAAGGGTTTCATAAAGTTTCATTTGATTTACTCACTGGATAGAATTGAAATATATGTTAGAATAGAAAATGTGACAAAAAACTAATAGGGGAAGTTGGAAATGGCAATTACTACAATCGTATTTGATTTAGATGACACGTTGCTTTGGGATAAAAAAAGCATCAAAACAGCTTTTGAAAAAACATGTGAATATGCCGCGACAAAATACGAACTCGATCCGGAACAATTGGAAGAAGCGGTTCGCGCAGAAGCAAGAAAGCTGTATGAATCCTATGAAATTTACGATTATACGGTATTGATTGGAATCAACCCTTTTGAAGGATTATGGGGGACATTTGACGATCCGACTGAATCTTTCCAAAAAATGAAAAACATTGTGCCGAACTATCGAAAAGATGCATGGACAAACGGTTTGAAGGCATTGGGCATCGATGATGAAGCCCTTGGTGCAGAGCTTGGAGAACGTTTTGTCGAAGAACGGAAGAAACATCCTTTTGTTTATGAGGATACTTATAAAGTGCTTGATGCGTTAAAAGGAAAATACCAATTGGTGCTTCTTACAAACGGTGCGCCAAGTTTGCAAAATCTGAAATTGACATTGACTCCGGAAATCCGCCCTTATTTTGACCATGTGATCATCTCCGGCGATTTCGGAAAAGGGAAACCGGATCCATCATTATTTGAATACATGATGAAAAAAGCGGGAATTACACCGGATGAAGGCATTATGGTTGGAGATAATTTGAATACGGACATTTTAGGTTCTTCCAGAGTAGGAATGAGAAATGTTTGGATCAACCGTGAAAATAAACCGAAAAATCCGGATATCGTGCCGACATACGAAGTGACTTCTTTGACGGAATTTTTGCAATTGCTCGAAAAAATCTCATAATGATTGAAAACAATGCGAGACGGAATTGGTCTCGCATTGTTTTATTCCAAATAATCGTATTTGCTTGCTTCTTCAATTTCACGTTTTGACATTGGGAAAGGAATTTCATCCTTCAGGGAAACATGGAAGGATTGAGGTTCATCGTTGTTGGCATATTCCTCGGGATCATCGTACAGTTCGTTGATATCTTCCGTATCCCCTTCCAAATCCGATGGGGTTTCCGAAGTTCCGTATTTCGCCACGATTTGGAAAGTATCCTCAAAATCTTGAATGGCCCCATCAGGCTCCCTTTCCGCAAAGGAATTGTCCACTGGCGGAATCAGCAAGTCTTCTTCCACAGGCCGATCTGCCGGCACTTCTTTCGCCTCGGCATGTTCAATGCAGAAGGATGTATATGGAATAGCTGCCAGACGGTCATATGGAATAGGTTCTTTGCACACTTCACAAACTCCATATGTACCATTTTCGATTTTTTCCAAAGCAGCATTGATTTTCGATAATTCATCTTCCTGGTGGATTTTTAAGGAAAGGTCCTTTTCTCTTTCGAATAATTCCGTTGCCAGGTCGGCAGGATGGTTGTCGACGGTGGATAATTCATCCACAGAATCCCGGATGCCGCCGTTATCAAAAGGTTTTTCGTCGGCGGACAAATTTTTCGTTAATGCCTCTTTTTCTTCAATCAGCTGCTTTTTTAATTTGGCGATTTGTTTTTCCGTTAAAATGTTCATCACATCCTTTCGTTCATCCATAGTATGAGCAGAAAAATGAAAATTAAAGGGCGGGGAAAGTTTTCTTTGGACAATGAAACCGGGATGGCGGATGAGAGCATCAAGTAGTCAAGTCAACGAAAAAAGCAGGCAAAGGAACATGTCCTTTGCCTGCTCATAAAATATCAGGGCTTATAGAGTGATTGCTTTTACTTCATCAATATTTTCTAATGTTGCAACATATGCCAAATCTTCTGATGTCACTTCATTATCGATGGCAAGAATCATGACAGCGGAACCGCCGACACGTTCGCGTCCCACTTGCATTGTTGCGATGTTGATGTCTTTTTCGGCAAGTTTAGTGGCAACGCGGCCGATTGCCCCTGGTTTGTCGATGTTTTTGATGTATAATAAGTGGCCTTCAGGAACAACGTCCACTACAAAGTTTTCCACTTTTACGATACGGGCGCCAAGGCCATTTAACAATGTACCAGCCACAGAATGTGTTTCGTTTGCTGTTTTTACTTCAACTGTAATTAAGTTTGTGAAACCTTTGGCTGTTGTTGTTTTATTTTCGTTAATTTTCACGCCGACGCGTTCAGTCAAATAACGGGCATTGACGTCGTTCACGTTTTCGCCGTGAGTTTTCTTCAAGTAGCCTTTCAATGTATTCGCTGTTAATGGGCGTACATCGAAATTGGCGATTTCCCCGGCATAGAACAAGTTGATTTCTTTTAATGGTTCAGAAGTTACTTGTGATAAGAATGAACCAAGTTTTTCAGCCAATTCAAAGAATGGTTCCACTTCAGCAAGCAATTCTTTTGGAATGGATGGCATGTTAACAGGGTTTGTCACAGTGCCAGTTTTGAAGTATTTGATAATGTCTTTTGATACGTCGATGGCAACAGATTCTTGCGCTTCTACTGTAGATGCACCCAAGTGTGGAGTTGCAATCACTTGAGGCAATGTGAGCAATTTATGGTCTGTTGCAGGTTCTTCAACGAATACGTCAAGTGCGGCACCTGCCACTTTTCCTTCCACGATGGCATCATATAAATCATCTTCGTTGATGATTCCACCGCGGGCACAGTTGATGATGCGCACACCTGGTTTCATTAATGCGAATTTTTCTTTATTAATCAGATTTTTTGTTTCAGGCAATAGTGGTGTGTGCACTGTAATGAAGTCGGCTTCTTTGCAAATTTCATCGACAGTCGCTTTTGTAACGCCAAGTTCTTTTGCGCGTTCTTCAGTCAAGAATGGGTCATAGGCCATGACATTCATTCTTTGTCCTTTTGCTCTGAACGCCACTTCTGTTCCGATACGGCCAAAACCGATAACACCCAAAGTTTTGTTTTTCAATTCAACCCCAACATAAGATTTGCGGTCCCATTTACCATTTTTTAATGATAAATACGCTTGAGGAATATGGCGAGCAAGAGATGTCATCATCGCAATCGTATGTTCAGCGGCAGAGTTTGTATTTCCGTCTGGCGCGTTGACAACGATGATTCCGCGTTCAGTGGCAGCTTGCAAGTCGATGTTGTCCACCCCTACCCCTGCGCGGCCGATCAATTTTAATTTATCTGCAGCTTCAATCACTTCACGAGTCACTTTTGTCGCACTGCGCACGATCAAGGCATCCACGCCTTTGATTTTTTGGATCAATTCTTCTTGGGAGTTGCCAGTGTCAATGATGATTTCCAAGTTCAAATCTTTTTCTTCGCGCAATGGGAAAATACCGTCTTCGCTTAATGGGTCTGCAATAAACACTTTAATGACATCTGTAGCTGTTGTTTCTTTTGTTACCATTTGAAAAACTCCTTTTTTAATAATTATTTTAGAATGATGGGTGTAAATACAACGTCAAAATATCGAAAAATTAGAGGCAATTGAGTTAATAGTTTTCGATAAAAATACTCCTTTCATTCCGAAGTATATTAAAAAAAGCCTTCCACCCCCTACAAAGTAAGGGGCGAAAAGCTGGTTATCAACTTCACGCGGTACCACCCTTTTTCATTGCCGAAAATTGCAAAGATTCCGACAATCTCAAGTGATGCGTAACGTGCATAATCCGGAGATGACTTACTGAATTTCAGCCATTCTATTCAGGAGTGGAACTACTGACGCCAGAAACGCTGATTTGCACCGACCATCAGCTCTCTGAGGATTCTGAACGCAAGAGCATGTCTCCGTCATAATATTTTGACTCTTATTTCAATGTGTCTACATAATAAACTGAATTGTTCACTTTTGTCAACTCATTTCCTTAACAAAATGAAATATTTTTAATGAAAACGCTTTAATTTTACGTTTTTTTAACGAACATTAATTAAAAAAATAAAAAATATTATTCGTGTTTTTGTTATTCCACATGTTTTTTCAAATATTCTTTGATTTGAGTTTCGTGAAAGGAATTTTTTCCTTCAAGTAGAAGTTAATAGTGTATGAGAAAAATAAAGGGGTGGAGAAATTGGCTTACGAAACAATTGAATTGTCGGTAAATGACCGGTATGCGGTGCTCACTTTAAAGCGTCCGGAAGCGTTGAATGCCATGAATGAAGTGATGTTGAATGAGTTGGCAGACTGCTTTGAACGGCTTCAAGGGGAAAAAGGGATTCAAGTGTTGGTGATCAAAGGGGATGGACGTGCATTTTCATCCGGCGGCGACATCAAAATGATGCTGCAAAAGGATAAAATAGAGGATTTCCATGAAATCATGGATATCATTTCAAGAATGGCGACCGCTTATTATCAATTGCCGATGATTACGGTTGCCCAGGTGCATGGTGCTGCAGCAGGGCTCGGCTTCAGTCTTGCCATAGCATCCGATATTGTCATTGCGGAACAAAACAGCAAATTGGCAATGAATTTCATAGGAATCGGGCTGATCCCGGATGGCGGCGGTCATTTCTTCATGCAGGAACGCGTAGGTGTACCAAAGGCAAAGCAAATTATTTGGGAAGGCAAAATCATGAACGGGGAAGAAGCGCAGCAACTTGGACTCGTGGATGTCGTGGTGAAGGAAGGGGAGTCCGAACAATACGTTCAAGGTTTTGTGAAAAAGTTGCTATCCGCTCCAATTTTGGCGATGCTGGAGACGAAGCAAATTTATCATTCTGAACGGGTGGAAGAACTGAAAAAAGTGCTGTCAAAAGAATTGGTGGCACAAACAAAGATGAGACAAACGAAAGATCATCTGGAAGGCATCAAAGCTTTTGTAGAAAAACGAAGCCCGCAATTTATTGGCCAATAATGAAGAGAGGTTGACTCATGGTCAACCTCCTGCTTTATTATACATGGAATAAAATCACTTTTCCTTGGGAGTTTACGAGCCGATGGGTTTTATCTTGAACCCCTTTTTCCTCAATGCGTTTTTGCCCCTCGATTTTCGCTTGCTGTTCATTTTCGAATTCCCATACTTCATTGAATAAAATTTCCCCTGTTTTTTCAAAAGCCGTGAAATAAAAATTTGCCATTCTCATCCCATCCTTTATAGAATAGTCAATTTTATTATACAACATATGGAAAGAATGTCAGTAGATTCAGAATGAAGATTCAATCATCGAATCCCTTTGAAACAAATGGTACAATAAAGAATGAACGATTGTTTCGAACGAATGAAAAGGGGATGTCTCTTATGCCAGGAATTACTCAACTTCAGCCTGGAGATGAAGTGAATCAATTTTTATTGATCAAACAAGCGACCAAAGGAATCACTACCGTCGGGAAGCCGTTCATGACCCTCATTCTCCAAGATAAAAGCGGCGATATCGAAGCGAAACTTTGGGATACGAATGAAGAACATGAAAAATTGTACCAGCCGCAAACCATTGTCAAAATCGGTGGGGAAATCCATGAATATCGGGGGAAAAACCAGCTTCGCATCAAGCAGATTCGCCCGGCCAGACCGGAAGACGGTGTTCAGATAAAAGATTTAATGCCTTCCGCCGCAACACCAAAGGAAGAATTGTTTGAAGAATTGACCCAATATTTCTTTGAAATAAAAAATCCGAAAATTTCAAGAATCACCCGCTACTTGATGAAGAAATACCAATTGGAAATGTCGGTTTATCCTGCCGCCACCAAAAACCACCACGACTATGTTTCAGGGCTATTGGACCATGTGGTGCATATGTTGAGGCTGGGGAAAGCCCTTTGCGAACTATATCCGACTTTAAATAAAGATCTGATTTATGCGGGAATTATATTGCATGATTTGGGAAAAGTGAAGGAATTATCGGGCCCTGTTTCCACAACGTATACGGTTGAAGGGAATTTGTTGGGGCATATTACGATCATGGTCGATGAAATTGGGCAGGCAGCAAAAGAACTGGGGATTGAAGGAGAAGAAGTGATGGTATTGCAGCACATCGTGTTGGCCCATCACGGCAAGGAAGAATGGGGAAGTCCGAAAAAACCGATGATCCAAGAAGCGGAAATGTTGCATTATATTGATAATATTGATGCAAAAATGAATATGTTGACGAGAGCTTTGGGCAAAACGAAGCCCGGGGAATTTACGGAGCGCATTTTTGCATTGGATAATCGTTCCTTCTATAAGCCCAAATTTGAAGACTCTTGAGTATAAAAAGAGCGAACTTGGAAACAAAGGGTATTCCAATTCGCTTTTTCTTTTGGGCCGATTTGCATGGGTTTTTCCGGCCATGGGTTCAAATTCTTCAGCGCAGTCGGTGAAGCATTGAAAGATTTGGCTTTAGGCAATCCGACAAAATGGATTTGTCGCCTTTCTCTTTACGACGGTTTATTTGAATATCGGAATTGCCTTCATATAGAGAGGAATCCGGTTACCGTGATTGGCGATCCCTTATAGGGGAAAGGTGTTGCGGCCAAAGAAATATTGCCACCACAAAAAAATGGTGCCGGTGTAATTACCGGCACCATTTTCAGCTGTCACAGCCTGTCCATCATATCCCGTTCTTATTTATCTTTTTCTTTGTCTTTGCTGTCTTTGTCGCTGTCAGTTCCTAAAATTTGAGAGAATGCGGATTTTAAATCTTCATCTTTGATATCGATATCCGCATCTTTGATTAATTCCTCTAATTTGGCATTGACGCCGCCTTTCATTTTGATTAAGTTTTGGCGGATTTCATCTTTTTTCTCTTCGTAAGTGCCATAGTTTTTCACTTCACGTTTATCCAATAATTGAATGATATGGTATCCGAACTCTGTTTTCACCGGTTCGCTGATTTCATTTACATCCAATGCATAAGCGGCATCGTTGAATTCTGTCACCATTGTGCCGACAGTAAACCAGCCTAAATCGCCGCCGTCTTGTGCGTTACCTGTATCCAATGAATATTCTTTCGCCAATTTTGCGAAGTCTTCACCTTTTTTGAGTTTATTAAGAACTTCTTTAGCAGTTTTTTCGTCTTCCACTAAAATATGGCGGGCATGTAATTCATATTTGCCTTGTTCATAATATTTTTTCATTTCTTCTTCTGAAATTTTGATGTCGTTTTCAGCTTTTTCTTGCAATAAAGTGTAGCGGATATTCGTTTTGAATTGTTCTTCCGTCATGTTTTGTTGTTTCAAGACGTCATCGAAAGAGTCCCCGAGTTGGTCTTTATATTGTTTTAAACGTTCTTCCACTTCTTCATCCGACACTTTATATTTATTTTCCAGGATGTGTTCGACGACTACTTGTTCCAACAGCATGCTGCCTGCCATGTCTTTGATATCATTATAAAATTCATCTTTTGTAATATCGCCGTATTTTGTAGAAACAACGACTTCATCGTCTGAATTGCAAGCAGACAATGCAAAAACGGATGTGGCTAATGCGATTGCTAAAAATGTTTTTTTCATAAACTCACTTTCTCTCCCTGTATTTAATTTCCATTTGTAACTATAACATAAACGAATCAAAAACGAAATGGTTCCACTAATTATGTTTGCCCAGGTAACCCAACCTTGCCCGCATACTATAAGCAGTAGATAGGAAAGGAGGTGTCGTTATGGGTCAAAGCTATGGTGGTGGATATGGATATGGAGGTAGCTGGTTCGCGTTATTGGTTGTGTTGTTTATTTTATTAATCATTGTTGGTGCAGCTTTCGTGCACTAATATCAAAATTTGAGGCTGGGACATAACTAATAAAGTGAACGAGCTGCAAAAAAATTTTTTGTAAAAAATTGATATCACAGAAAATTGATTGGAGTGACGGGGCGAGTGCTCCTGTCGCTCCGCTTTCGTCGCAAAGCAAAAGCTTTCCTGCGGGAACAGCCCGAGTCTCGAGACCCCGCAGGAGCGAAGGATTGAGCTCCGAGGAGGCTCGAGCCGGGCCCGCGGAAAGCGTCCCCGGAACGGAAATCAATTTTCTTCAATTATCAAAAAAACACCATTTTTCTCCCGTGAGAAAATGGTGTTTTTTATCTTTTGTCCCAGCCTCTTGTTTATTTTTGCGGGAATGTATCAAAACCATCATTAAAATTTGATGGCAAAGTATACTTCAATATAAAAAGATATAAGCAAAATAGTGATTAAAATATTGATTGTGCTGAAAATCTTTGTCTGTTTTTCTTCAGGAATATCTTTTTGCATACATAATGCGTATGTCATCCGATTTATTTGAAATAAATAAAGTACCGAGAATAGCACTACAACTAACAGTAGCAAAGTTGTTCCTCCCCTCTATCACTTCACTTAAGAATATCAAAAAGTGTTGCCATTCTACAAGTAAGTTCACCATTCTTTAGCATTTAATTGTTAGAAGTTTTTGAAAAACTAGGAGGAACTAGAATTTCGTACCCCTTGGGCGTTTCCTCGATGACCGCGTTTTTTGGCGCGTTTACCAGGTGTATAAAATATAATATGTCGACCAGGCAGATGGAACAATGATATCCGAGCAATAAACACGCGTAATGGGAATAGTAAGGGAAGAGAACCGCCACGAGAATCAATATCATATTTAAAAGAACGAATGGGGTGATCAGAATAAACATATATCTATTTTTCGGTATCATTTTTTTAATTCGAAGGTGAACGATGGGAACAACTTTCAACTCAAGTTTCCATTTCAGTTTTACCGATTTTCGGTAGGAAAAGAGCGAATAGTAATGGATGAGTTTATGCAATGGATAAAGCAATAAAAGGACCAAAAGAAATAATGGAACATAGTGATCGTCATATTTTAAAGGCCGGTTGATGCCGACAAGAATGAATGAAAAGGAAAAAACAAGGATAAACACAATAATCATGTATAATACAATTCGTGGTACACGATATTCCCTTTTGATATTGATCGTTTTCCAACAATGCATAGTGTGGCTACCTCTCCATATAATTTCAAGAAAATTGTAAAACAAGTATGGTGTTTATGCTAATGATTTTTATCCCAAAAAAAGAAAAAAGAGTGTACCTGATACACTCCCCAAATCCCCAATTGCTTATTTGTTCACCATAATTTCATTCTTGAATACCACTTGATCTTTATCTTTTTCTTCAATGGATTCTTTAAAGTTTTTAAAGGATCTTTCAAATATTTCGATAAAATCTTCTCCGTAAATATTTCGGATGATGGCCATAACGTCTAAAAATTCTGGAAATCTTCCATACAATTCTTTTAATGCTAGAGAGCCTTCCAATATAGAGTGCTCTGTATCCAAGTAATGGTCATACATTTTGATGACAAGCTCTGCGCCTTTTGGAGTCAATTCAACGTACGTATTGCGTTTGTCATCATCGCGTTTCGAAAATTTAAGAAGCCCACGCTCTTCCAATTTCTTTGAGAAGTTGAAGGCCGTTGATACGTGCATGACCCCGAATCTGGCAACATCTGAAATGGAAGCGCCTTGTAAATGATAAGCAATCCATAAAATGTGATGCTCGTTAATGTTTAAATTGAACGGTTTGATCCATTGTTGCCAGTCTTTCTCAACTGCTTTCCACAAGGCTTTGGACAGTTGAGCGATTCGCTGACTATAAATCATGGCCTCTTTTAATGTGTAGGATTCCACAGTCATCGATTCACCTTCTTTTTGTAAGTTTTTAAAATATTATAGCAATAAAAGAAAAAAGTTTAAAGTTAAAAAAAATACATAAATGAAAAGTGATTAATAAATGTTATTTTTTGATAAAAAATAATAAATAAATGAAATAAAAATTTGCGTTTTTGGTAAAAAAGAACTAAAAATCGGTTTTTTGAAATGATTTTATTCTTTTTTGAGTTGTGAAAATTTATTCTCGATTTCGTTGATGCTATTCTGTAACTTTTCTATTTCTTCTTTCAATTTTTCGGCATCCGGTTTGATTTCTTCACTGTAATTGGAAACGGAGGTTTTTAAGTCAAATAATATTTTTGGAATAGTAATTTTCGCTTCGTTGGATAATTTAGAGACCGCATTTTTCAAGTCATTGATTTGATAATTTAATTCGCTGATGGTCGTTTTTACATTCTTTGCCGCATATTTCATGTTTGCTCTCAATTGATTCCCGTTTTGTGGAGCAGTGAAAATGGCTGCAGTCAGTCCAGCGATCATTCCGGCGGACAGTCCGATGAAAAATGGTTTAGCACGCATGGTGAATCTCTCCTTCATTTTGTATTCAATAGTATGTAAAGAAAATGGTTGGATTATAAATTAATGTACTTAACCATATTAAACCAAAATCAAAGGAAATAAAAAAGCTATCTAAGTAAAACTTAGATAGCAAAGTTTTCATTATTTATTATGCTTGTGTAACGGAAGTTTCGAATTTGGAACGTTTTAACAGACCTGCCAATATCGGATAGATGATGCAGAACGCAACGATATTTGCGATTGTTGCAGGAATTACACCAGTAACAAACATGATTCCAAAGGCTGCCGGCATTTCTCCGACCAACAATAGAAGCATGGACAAGAAAACGGTTCCTGACAACAAAGTTCCTAATCCAATCAAAATGGCGTAAACAACAACGTTTTTCGCAAATTTATTGACCAAATAGAGTACGGCCAAGAAAACAAAACCTGTTACAACTTTATCGATCAGATTTGGAATGAGTGAACCCGGAATGGATGAGAATAATCCGGATAGAACTCCGGTAACGACTGTAAGAATAAATGTATCCCGGATGCTAGGGAATAAAATAATCCCCACAAACATCATCGTCAACATCATATCCGGCTTGATTCCACCGCCGATCGGAATAGGCGGCATCACCAAATAAAGAACAGTTCCAATACCAACTAAAAGAGCCATTAATACCAAATTTTTTGTTTTCATACACTTCTCTCCTCTGCTAAGCTGTGCTCAACTTCCCAACAGTCTCTATGCTGTCAGCGAAATCGTATAGTACGATTATTGTAATCTTAAAAGAAATAATTTTCAAGTATTTTTATAGGATGATTGTAATATTAAAAAAGACCGACTCGGGAGATGAGTCAGTCTGCCGGATTATTCATTTAAATTCGTTTTGATTTCTTCCGCAATCGCTTTTAATTGTTCAGGAGTGAACTCGCCGTTTTTTGCTTCCCATCTCACTTTTAAGCCGTCACTGTCATCATAGCGGGGGATGAAGTGCAAATGATAATGGAACACGGATTGTCCGGCAAAGGCGCCATTATTATTGATCGTGTTTAGACCTTGCGGATTGAAAGCTTTTTTAATGGCATTCGCGATTTTTGGTGCAGCCGCATATAAGTTTCTTGCCACATCTTCCGGCATTTCATACAGATCTTTTACGTGTTGTTTTGGGATAAGCAATGTATGTCCTTTTGTCAATGGGGCTACGTCCATGAAAGCCAATACATGTTCATCTTCATATACTTTATTGGATGGAATGGATCCATCAATGATTTTGCAGAAAATGCAGTCGCTCATTTCACCCAATCCTTTCTTACAAAATTTATCTACATTTTAACATATTTCATGAGATGAATACATTTTCTAATTTTGATACACTGTAGGAAGAATAGGAGTGTTGGCTATGTTGGAATTAAAGGATGTAACAGGTGGCTATACAAGAAAACCGGTCATCAAAGATTTAAACTTTTCCATTGAACAAGGTGAATTGGTTGGATTGATTGGATTGAACGGTGCAGGAAAAAGCACAACAATCAAACACATTATCGGAACCCTTATACCGCAAAAAGGGGAAATCCGCTTGAATGGCGTGACATTGCAGGAAGATATTGAAAAATACCGCTCATCTTTTTCCTACATTCCGGAAACGCCTGTATTATACGAGGAATTGACATTGAAGGAACATTTGGAATTGACCGCCATGGCATACGGCATTGATGAGAAGACATTAAAGGAACGGTCCGGAAAATTGTTGGAAGAATTCCGGATGGAGAAGCGCTTGAACTGGTTCCCATCCCATTTCTCCAAGGGGATGAAGCAAAAGGTCATGATCATGTGCGCCTTTTTGGTCAACCCTTCCTTATATATTGTGGATGAACCATTCATAGGGCTGGATCCATTGGCCATCCAATCTTTGCTTGACCAAATGTCGGAACGGAAAAAGCAGGGAGCTTCCGTGTTGATGTCCACCCATGTATTATCGACTGCCGAAAAATATTGCGACCGCATCATTTTCCTTCACGAAGGCCGTGTTCGCGCCCAGGGGACGATGGATGATTTGAGAAAGGCTTTTGGCATGCCGAATGCCACTCTGGATGATTTGTATATTGCCATGACGAAGGAGCAGCACCATGAATAATTTGGCGGATGTTTGGTCAAAGCGGTTTGAACATTATCTTACGGAAATTCAGAAATATATGCGGTTTGTGTTCACTGGGCATTTGGCGATTGTGCTGGTGTTTGCCATTGGGGCGCTCGGGTATCAATACAGCGAATGGCTGCAAGTGGTGTCACCGGAATTTCCTGCAGAATGGCTCGTTGCCGGAGTTATCGGAATCGTTGTTGCTTTTTCCCGTCCCGTGACATTGCTCAGGGAGCCGGATCAGGTGTATTTGTTGCCATTGGAGAAGGAAATGCACCTCTATTTCCGGAAAGCCTTGAATTGGACATTCTGGTCCCAGGTGTTTTTGCCTGTGATCTGCTACATTGTTTCAATCCCTTTATTAAACGCGGTCACTGATTTGCCTGCATGGCGGACATGGTTGGGGCTATTGTTCATCATTGTCCTGAAATTTGTAAACGTTCAGTCGGAATTCCATTACCGCTTTGCGAATCGGGGGAATCATGTTGTCTTTGATCGCATTGCGCGGATGGCGGTATCCATTTTGGCGATCCAAGCCATTTTGTCCGTCTCATTTTGGTGGGCATTGATCTATTTGCTTTTGCTCGTTGTGTACAAATTTTCGCTGGCAAAGCGGGCAAAGGTCCAACCGATCCCGTACGAGCATTTGGTCAAACTGGAAGAAAACCGGATGATGGCATTTTACCGGTTTGCGAATTACTTTACGGATGTCCCGCATATCCGTGGCGCAGTGAAACGGAGAGCATGGCTGGACGCAATCTATAAATTCGTTCCATATAAAAAGGAAAATACGCAAAGTTATCTGGTATTCCGCACCTTTGTCAGAACCAACGACCATTTTTATTTATGGGTGCGTTTAACGCTCATTTCGGCAATCATTGCGCTGATGATTGATATTCCAGTTGTCTTATGGATTGTGGCAGGAGCGTTAAGTTTCGCCACGGTCATCCAGTTGAAATATGCACTGTTATCTTCAACCGATTTCCGTATGGACATGCTCTATCCGGTCAAAGACAATCAACGGAAGCAAGCGGTTCAGAAGCTGTTGCGCCTCTTTATAGTGATTCAAGCCATCATTGTGATGCTTTGCGCCATTGGACAACCGCTGTTCTTTATTCCGGCGATCATCGTGATCGGAATGAACGAATTGACTTTCCGATTGTCGAAGGATCCGGCGGTGCATGTTTAAGAATGAAGAATTTGGTTTTGATTGTTGAGCGGCTTAAGTTCCCGATTTTGGGACTTAAGCCGCTTTTGCATTTCATTGGATGGCTAAAAGGAAATGCCTCCATAAATGTGTCTTGCCTTTTCTTTCCACAATTGCATGCCAATGAATGAAAAATTCGGGAATCGATCAACCGAGTCTGTGCCCATTTGGAGCCTCCTGTAATTGTTCTAATAGAATGAAAGGACCCATAATTGTCCATCCATGTTAGAAATCTTAGAATATATGTATTTTTTTAGCATAAATTTTACTAACTTCTCTACTTAACAATTCAACGGGGAGGTATCCAATGGGCGGAAAAAATGATATGACAAAAGTTTGGATTGCCAGTTTGGTAGGGAGCTCCATTGAATGGTTCGACTACTTTCTTTATGGAACGGTAGCCGGACTTGTATTCTATCAAGTGTTCTTTGTTGCGGATGATCCGACGGTGGGGTTGTTGCTGTCTTATGCTTCTTTGGCTCTCGCGTTTTTTATTCGGCCGTTTGGAGGCATCCTTTTTGGGTATATTGGCGATAAGATTGGCAGAAAACGGACGCTTGTATTAACTTTGACCATCATGGGGGTTGCGACCGTATTGATGGGGTTGTTGCCCACATATCAGGCAATCGGCGTGGCTGCACCGATTATCCTGATCATTTTGCGGTTGGTACAAGGTTTGGGAATCGGCGGTGAGTGGGGAGGGGCAGTGCTGCTTGCCGTTGAATTTTCTCCAAAAGAAAAAAGGGGTTTCTACGGTGCCTTCCCGCAAATGGGAGTCACAGTCGGGATGTTTTTAGGTTCGGGCGCATTATCGTTCATCACGTCCATTGTTTCTCCTGAAAGTTTTGTGGCATGGGGATGGCGGATTCCATTCATTTTGAGTGCAATTTTAGTGATTTTTGGTCTTTGGATCCGCAAAGGGCTGGATGAAACACCTTCATTCAAAAGAATTCAGGAAACCGGGGAAGTGACGAGACTTCCTTTTGTAGACATATTTAAAACCCAATGGAAAGAAGTGCTCATTGCAGTCGGAGGAAAAGTGGTTGAAACGGCGCCGTTTTACATCTTTTCTACATTCATTGTTTCGTATGGTACGAACAACCTTGGATTCAAAAGTTCCCAAGTGTTGATTTCCATCATGGTTTCCACCATTGTGACAACGATTCTCATGCCGTTTATGGGCAGGTTATCGGATAAAATTGGCCGCAAAAAGGTGTACATTGCCGGAGTGATCGGAATGATCCTATATGCTTTTCCGTATTTCTGGCTGCTCGAACAAAGAAATTTCGCCGCGCTCCTTATTGCAACGGTTTTGGGATTGGGGATAATCTGGGCTCCGATTACGGCGGTGCTCGGTACAATGTTTTCGGAAATATTTGATGCAAAAGTGCGCTACACAGGGGTATCATTGGGCTATCAAATCGGTGCGGCCGTTGCGGGAGGAACAGCTCCTTTGATTGCAACATGGCTGTTGGTCCAATTCAATGACTCTTATGTTCCCGTTGCGCTTTATATCGTTTTGACGGCCATCATCTCACTGATTGCGGTATTCACTGTCAAAGACAAGAGCAATCAAGAGTTGGATGAATTCAAAAACACGGAAGAAAGAACTTTGCAAAGAGTATAGAAAACGGAGAGGACAGCCATTGATTCTATTAAATGAAGAACAAATCAAACGTTTTTACAAAATGGAAGATGCCTTAAAAGATGTGGAACAAATGTTGATGGCAAAGCAAAAAGACAAAGTGCTTGCCCCGATTAGAACAGTGATTGATTTTACTGAAAAGAATGCTTCTTCCCTTTATATGCCAAGTGCCGATTTGGAAGATCAAATTGCCGCAGTAAAAGTCGTCACGATTTTCCCGGACAATCCCGGGAAAGGCTTGCCGACAACCCAGGGCATCCTGCTTCTTTCAAGCACTGAAAACGGTGAGCACTTGGCGGTGATGAACGCTTCATATCTCACAAGTCTTCGCACTGGCGCGATGACAGGGCTTGCCACGATGAAACTGGCGAACATTGATGCAAAATCGCTGACGGTGATTGGCACGGGAAGAATGGCCTTTGAGCAAGTTCTCGGGGTACTTTCGGTAAGAAAAATCGAAAGCATTTATTTGTATAATCGAACGAAAGAAAAAGCGCATCGTTTCAAGCAACAATTGATTGATCATGGTGTCACTGCATTCTTGGAAGTGGTCGATGATGTGAATGAGGCCGTCAGTTCATCAGACATTGTTTGTTGTGCGACAAATGCAAAAAGCCCCGTGTTTGATGGAAACTATTTAAAACCCGGTGTCCACGTAAACGGGGTCGGCTCTTATTTGCCCCATATGCTGGAAGTCGATCGGACAACGATAAGAAAAGCTTCGAAAATTGTGGTGGATGATGTGGAAGGCGTCAAAGAAGAAGCGGGGGAATTGATTGATGCCCACAAAAGCGGGGAGTGGTCTTTTTCCAACTTGCATGGGGAACTTGCCCAGTTGGTGAGCGGAAAAATTGCACCGAGGGAACATGAGGAAGAAATCACTTTTTTCAAATCCGTCGGGGCTTCTTATTATGATCTTGCCGTTGCAAAGGGTGTGTACAAAAAAGCGGTTGAACTTCATCTTGGCATATCATTTGAGATGTAATTGAAAAATTTGCCCCAGGGCGGATGGAGGAAATTTTATAATTTTCTCATCCGCCCTTTTCATCCTTTGCCCGGGGGACAGATCAGCTTTCATTCTCTTCCCCTTCTTTTTGTTTCGCGCCGGAGTAAGTGGAGATGTACGTTGCTGCATTAAAGATATTGTCTTTTTTTACACCCACTGAAAAGTTTTCGAGTTCCTGGGCGATTGGGTCGTATTTTTTCCATATGTCATATGAGCGTTTATCTTTCCATTGAAGGAGAATAATATAGGTTTCCGATTTTTTCGGACGAAGCAGTCGCATGGCGGTCAACCCCGTTTGATCCTTCATTCCTTTCAAACGCTGAACGATGTTTTTTTCAAATACCGGGCGTCCTTCATCAGATACCGGAATATGGTAGAAAGTGAAGTAACCTGCCTGTTGCAGTTCGTTCATCCCATCCACAACTTCATATTTTCTGGGTGTTTGAAAAACGGTCTTGCCCGCTGTTTCATGAAGCAACAGGGTTTGGTTTGCGCCATACAAAATCAACATTTTTTCATGTTCATATTTTTTATGCAATTTTTCCATAAAAGTGGGAGTTCCGGTCGTCATGTAAAAATTCATTTTTGATTCCTCCTTGAATGAAAAAGAAAACTCCTGCTCAATTTTCTTTGCCTTAATTTTGTCAAATATTCAGTAAGAAAAATAGGCTATTAAAAGAACAATTTTATGACATTTGTCAGAGAAAGCTATACAATGTTAAAGGAACAGTATATATTGAAGGGTATCAGTGATTTAGTAGATTATTTACAAGGTTATAGTTATTATAATTAATTGTAGCAATTTTTAGCGATGAAATTCCTTGTAAGATTGAAATCGATTTCATTGCACTTTTCGTCAACGATTATTTTTGAGGGGAAGGTTAATTGAACATGAGGCTAATTAATGACACTTTAATCAGAGCAGCAAGAGGAGAAAGAACGGAATATACTCCAGTATGGTACATGCGGCAAGCGGGGCGTTCCCAGCCGGAGTACCGGAAAATAAAAGAGAAATATTCGTTGGAAGAAATTACGAAGCAGCCGGAACTTTGCGCTTATGTGACAAGACTTCCTGTGGAACAATATAACGTGGATGCGGCAATTCTTTACAAAGACATTGTGACGCCTTTGCCTAGCATCGGTGTTGATGTGAAAATTCAAGCCGGCATTGGACCAGTGATCTCCAATCCGATCCGACGTGTGGAAGATGTGGAAAAGTTGGGCGAATTTTATCCAAAAGAGCATACACCATACGTGCTTGAAACAATCAGACTTTTAACGGAAGAACAGTTGGATGTGCCATTGATCGGATTTACCGGCGCTCCATTTACGTTGGCCAGCTATATGATTGAAGGCGGTCCATCGAAAAATTACAGCAAAACGAAATCTTTCATGGTTTCCGATCCAAAAGCATGGTTTAAATTGATGGATAAGCTGGCAGACATGATTATTGCGGATATTACTGCACAGGTGGAAGCAGGTGCGAGTGCCATTCAAGTGTTTGACTCCTGGGTTGGCGCGTTGAATGTTGAAGATTACCGGGTGTTTATCAAACCGGTGATGACACGGATTTTTGCGGAATTGAGAAATCAAAATGTCCCTGTGATCCTATTTGGTGTTGGCGCAAGCCATTTAATTTTGGAATGGAATGACTTGCCAATTGATGTGATCGGATTAGATTGGCGCATGCCGATCCGAAAAGCCCGTGAAATGGGAATCGAAAAAGCGGTTCAAGGAAACTTGGATCCTTCCATCCTATTGGGGGATTGGTCTGTCATTGAACGAAGAGCGAAAGATATTATCGATCAAGGATTGGAAGTGCCGGGACACATTTTCAACTTGGGTCACGGAGTATTCCCTGACGTCAATCCGGATGTATTAAAACGGTTAACGGCATTAATTCATGATTATAGTCGTGAACGAATTGCAAAACTAACGAATGAGTAACAAAAAAATTGTTTGAGGTGAAAACATTGAAACCAGTACACGGTCTGTTAGTGATGGCTTATGGAACGCCATACAAAGAAGAAGACATCGAAAGATATTACACACATATTCGTCATGGGAGAAGACCTTCTCAGGAACATATAGATGATTTGAAAGCGCGTTATAAAGCGATTGGTGGAATTTCTCCTCTTGCGGAAATGACCAAAAAACAGGCGGAGGCCCTTGTCAACCGTTTAAATGAAGTCCAGGATGAAGTGGAATATCAATTGTATATCGGATTAAAACATATTGAACCATTTATTGAAGATGCCGTTGAACAAATGGTGAAAGACGGAATACAAGAAGCGGTTTCCATTGTATTGGCACCTCACTTCTCGACTTTTTCCATTCAATCCTACAATGGAAGAGCGAAAGAAGCTGCCGAAAAATTGGGCGGCACTTTGAAAATCACTTCTGTGGAAGCATGGTATGATGAACCGAAATTCATCGACTATTGGGCAAAAGCGATTCTTGCAGAATTCGATAAAATGACTGAAGAAGAACGGGAAAAAGCTTGCGTGATTGTTTCAAACCACTCATTGCCTGAAAAGATCAAAAAATTGGGCGACCCATATGAAGAACAATTAATTGAAACTGCCCGTTTGATTCAAGAAACAACAGGTCTTCCAAATGTCGAAATCGGATGGCAATCAGCCGGGCAAACACCGGAACCATGGCTTGGACCGGATGTGCAGGATTTGACAAGAGAACTTTATGAGAAAAAAGGATACCGTTCATTTGTATATGCTCCTGTCGGATTTGTGACAGAGCATTTGGAAGTTTTATACGATAACGATATTGAATGTAAAGCTGTGTGCGATGAATTGGGAGCAGGCTACTATCGCCCACCAATGCCAAATACTCATCCATTGTTTATTGATGCGATGATTGATGCCATTTTTAAAAAGTTAGAGAAATGATAGAAAGTGATGATGAGGGTGACGAATCGAAAAAAAATTGCTGTCATTGGCGGTGGTATTACAGGGTTGACTGCAGCGTTTTATTTAGAAAAGTGTGCACGGGATCATCATTTGCCTTTAGATGTGGTGTTGATTGAATCTTCGTTAAGATTGGGCGGCAAAATCCAAACATTGCGAAAAGATGGATTTATTATCGAACGGGGTCCGGAATCTTTTATCGATCATGAAAACAGCATGGCGGAGTTAGCAAAACATTTAGGAATAGAAGAGGCAGTAGTGAACAACAAAAAAGGTCAAACTTATGTGGCTGTCGGTGGACATCTGTACCCTATTCCAAATGGTATTTTGTTTGGAGGATCACCTATTGTCCCCTCATTATTGACAACCGGGATTGTATCATTAAGTGGAAAGTTTCGCGCTGCAGGAGATTTAGTATTACCTAAAACCAGGGAAGACAAGGATGAACCGATTGGGGACTTTTTCCGACGCCGCTTTGGAAAAGAAGTGGTAGAAAATTTGGTTGAACCGCTGCTTGCAGGAACTTTTGCCGGAGATATCGACCGGTTGAGCATCCAATCGATGTTTCCGGAAATTTACGAATTGGAAAAACAATATCGCAGCTTGATTTATGGAATGAAAAAGACGCACTTTTCCTTCTTAAGTAATCAAATGAAAGGTTATCAAACTTTTAAAAACGGTTTGGAAACTTTAGTGGAAAAATTGGAAGAACAATTGCCGTCCAAAACGGTGTTAAAAGGTGTAAGAGTGGAATCCATCGATAAATTGCAGGATGGTACGTTCCAAATTTATTTCAATAATATTTCCCCGATCAAATGCCACGCGGTGATCGTGACGACTTCATTGAATGAAGCGAAAAATATGTTCAACCATTATGGCATTTTCGATGAAATTCAAGATATGAATTATGCGACAATCGCTACTGTAACGATGGCGTTTGAAAAGGTAAATTGCCAAAATTATGATGATGCGATCAGCTTCTATTTTGCACGGAACAACGATATTTCCATCACGACATGCACTTGGAGCAATCATAAATGGGAGAATGTGGCGCCTGAAGGATATGATTTGCTCAGAACGTATATTGGCCGTGTGGGGGACGAGGCCATCGTGGAATTGTCGGATGCGGACATTGAAAAAACGGTGCTTCATGACCTGGAAAAATCGCTAGGAATCAATCAAAAACCGGTGTTCACCATCGTTTCCCGCTGGAAGCAATCGATGCCTCAATACACAGTGGGTCATGAAAATCGTTTGGAAAAAATGAGGGAAATTCTGAAAAAAGATTTCCCGCATGTGAAATTGGCTGGAAGTTCTTATGAAGGAATCAGTGTGCCGGATTGTGTGCTGCAGGGAAGACAGGCGGCGGAAGAAATAACGGCTGAATTGTTTCAGGAACAATTGGTTTAAGGGCGTTTTGATTCTTTATAATCGCCAGTTAACAAATTCATATCTCGGATCAATAGCTGCTTTCGATGGTCAATGCCACCTTCGAAGCAGCTTTTTTCGTAAAAGCTTTAGTAAGAGGAGTGTTTATCCGAGTAAAAGAGGGAGTTATCCGAGCAAGAGAAGGAGTTATCCGAGCAAGAGGGATGCGTATCCGAGCAAGAGAGGGTGTCATCCGAGCAAGAGGAATGCGTATCCGAGCGAGAGAGGGAGTTATCCGAGCAAACCAGATGTTTATCCGAGCAAGAAGGACCATCCCAACACATAATATTTGCTCTAAGTAATATCAATCATTACAAAATCAATGAAAAATCCCCTAACGATGTTTAAAAATTTGAAACGATTGTCAAATTTATTTCATCGAAACTTCACACTTTTTCACTACACTATAGAATTAGGGGTGATTGCTTGAAAAAATGGACAGCATTATTATTTTTATGCATTATTTGGATCTTGCAAGGCTGTAATGATGAGCATTTCACATCGATCAATCAGCATCAATCCTTTGTTGCATCCGTAAATATACTGGAGCCTTCCATCGATTTTTTTGATTCGAAAGGGGAACGGATTGCCACATGGGAGTTCGATAAAGCGTATACGGGCGCAACGTTGATTCCTTACGATCGCATCGTGCTTTACGGGCATGAATTGAACGAAGTGGATATATATGAACTGTCCACCGGAAAATTGATACAATCCATAGAAACGGGTACCGGAACAACGAACGCCTATTACGATGAAGAAGAAAATGTGCTTTTCATTACAAATAGCAAAAAGAATACTGTTGCCAGTTTTAATGAACATGGCAAAAAGCTGGGGGAAATCCGCCTGAAAGATTACCCGATGTCAATGGATAGTCACCAAGGAAAGTTATATGTCGTCAACTACAAATCCCCTGTACTATCCGTTGTTGATATAAAATCCATGGCTCTCATTGATGAATGGCCAATCGATAAATCCTCGACCGGTCTATTGGTTGTGGAGGAAACCGATACACTTTGGGTAGGAGGGCATGGTGCCGGAAGCCATCCAAATCAGAAAGTGAAAGTGCTCGATTTGCAAACTGGCCAGTTGGTTCAGGAAATCCAAGCATCACATATGCCTGTCGGGTTTACAAAAAATGGAGAGGTCGTTTATATCACCAACCATGGTTCCAATGAATTGTACGCATGCGACGTGAATGGAAACGTGTTATGGAGCAAAGAAGTGGGGGCAAACCCGTTTTCTGTCGCTGCATTTAAAGATATGATTATTGTTGCTGGATTTGACGATAATCAAATCTATTTTCTGGAAGAAGATGGGAAAGTGTTACATAAAAATCCGACCAAATCCGGGCCGTTCCAGTTGCTGGTAAGGGAGGTTTGAAAATGCCAACCGTATTGATCATAGACGATGAACAAGATATGAGAAATCTAATCGAATTGATGCTTTCAAAATCCGACTTTCAAACCATTGCAGTTGAAAGCGGTGAAGAAGCTTATCCGTTCATTGAAAGAAAAGAAGTGGATATCGTCCTTTTGGATGTCATGATGCCGAAAGAAGACGGTTTTACAGTATGCGAAAAGATCCGGAAAATCTCTTCCGTTCCAATCATTTTTTTGACCGCAAGAGATGACAATGAGGACAAAGTGAAAGGGTTGACCATCGGGGGCGATGATTACATCGTAAAACCTTTCACCTCCAGTGAATTGATTGCCAGAATACAAGCCGTTCTCAGAAGAACAGGAGTCAATAAGCAACAGTTCCTTGAACGGGGAGTCATCAAACTGGATGAAGCTTCCCGCAAAGTGTATGTAAACAATCAAAAAGTCACATTGACACTTAAGGAATTCGATTTGCTTCAACTATTTATGAAAAATCCAAACACCGTTTTTTCCCGCGAGCAATTGTTGGAGAAAATTTGGGAAATGGATTATGACGGTGGCACAAGAACGGTGGACACCCACATCAAAACATTGCGGCTAAAATTGGGGAAAATTTCGAAGGAGGCAAGCGACTACATCCAAACTGTTTGGGGGATTGGTTATCGCTTTGATCAAGTATGAGAAAGCTTTCAACGAAAATATGGGTATTAATAATCGTTTATCTGATATTGACCATTGCATTTATGTACATTTTCGCGGATTTTCTATATGAAAAATTTTATGTGGAAGATACAAAAAGCGAAATGGTGGAAATCGGCGAAAACCTCCAATCCATGTATACCGGGGGAAAAGTGACCGATGGATATGTGGAAATGGTGGAGGAATTTAATCAGTATTCCACCTACAATGTGTTTGCTGTCCGCAACCCTCGTGAACTGAGCGCATGTGTTCCTTTCGAAATCGATTACAATACATTGATTGGTCCGGATGAGCGGCGGGTTTTGTTAAATGGTGAAAACGTGACAAAAATCGGCTATGAAGAGCGGTTCAACCGTGAAGTCGTATCGGTCATTTTGCCGCTTGTGGATCAAAACCGGTTGGAAGGAATTATCTATCTTTATTATCCTTTAGCAAAAATTACTGAATTAGCTAAAACGGAAGTGGCTATATTTATAGGTGGAGGGATTCTTTTTGCCCTTGTCATCGCCGTTTTTGTTTATCAGAGCCTGAAGCGGATCATGCGCCCGCTGAACGATTTGCAAAAAGCGGTAGAACAAATGACGGAAGGGGATTATAGCACGAGGGTAAAGGTTACATCAAAAGATGAAATCGGCATGCTGTCGGAAGCATTTAACCACATGGCCGAATCCATTCAGCAGGAAGATGAAAAGCAAAAAACCTTCCTGGCGACCGTATCCCATGAATTGCGTACGCCGATCAGCTATATCAAAGGATACAGCGAGGCGATCCAAAATCAGCTTCTTGACGGGAAAGAGCGCGAGGAAGCGTTGGAGTTGATTCATCGGGAAGCGATCCGAATGGAACGGTTAACAAATGAATTGCTGCAACTAGTCCGGAAACAACAGGAAGAAATTGAGATGCTTCCAATCGTCCTTTCGGAAACCATCCGTGAATCGGTGAAACTGTTGGAAGGACAAGCGAACAAAAAGAATATTCGCATCGTGCAAAACTTGGATGAAAATTGTATTGTCCAAGGGGATGAAGAGAAGCTGAAACAGATTTTCATTAACGTGATTGAAAATGCCATTCGCTATTCGAATGAAAACGCGAAAATCACGGTTCACAGTTATCAATCAGATCATCGTGCGATCATTGAGATACAGGATGAAGGAATTGGTATTCCTGAAGAGGATCTCCCTCATATCACCGAAAGATTTTACCGGGTCAATAAGGCGAGAAGCCGCATAGACGGTGGAGCCGGTTTGGGATTATCAATCGTGAAACAGTTGGTGAAGCAGCACGATGGGGCACTTGCAATTAAGAGTGTTGTGGGTGAAGGAACGCTTGTTACCATATCATTACCTTTAATGGAGGAAGATTAACATGAAAAAATGGATTATTTCTTTGTTGGCTGTACCCATTTTGTTGGTTGGATGCAATACAAATGAGAAACAATCGGAAGTGGATACAAATGAGGAACCAGTTGACGTTTCCGCATTGGAAGTGAAAGTGGATATTTTGACTCCTGATGAAGTGAAAGTGGGCGAACCGGTGGAACTGGCTGCCCATGTGACACAGAACAATGAAAACGTGGAAGATGCGGATTCCGTGGAATTCGAAGTATGGGAATCCGGGTTGCGCGAACAAGGAGCCATGATTAAAGCGGAACATGCGGGAGATGGCGTGTATAAAGCCGAATTTACGTTCAACCATGATGGCGTGTATTATATGTATGCCCATACAACAGCAAGAGGCTTGCACGTGATGCCGAAAAAACAAATCGTTGCAGGAAATCCGGATATGAGCAAAGTGCTTCCGGAACAAGATACATCCAAAGAAGACACGGAACAAATGCAGCATGATCACAGTCAGGATGAACATGAAGATTCCCATGAAAACCATTAAGATGAAGAATAGTTTTAACTGGTTCAGATAATAAGAAAAGGCTGGAAAGATATACACATCTGAAATGAAAAAGCCTGTGAAATTTTACATTTCGTAAAAATTTCACAGGTTATCTTTTTTGGGGATAATTTATGGAATAGAACCGAAACTGCGCGACCCCATACCCATCCATTCCTTTTTCGTTACGCTTCTTGATAAATTCTATACTGAATTTGATTCTAGAAAAAAATTGATGGAAAAAATTATGTGTTAAAGGATGGTATCATTGTTTTAGATGTCAGATCTTATCTTGCAGGCAGTGGTATAGCACCATTATCAATTACTTCCCGGTATGAAACAAAACCATTTTTAGGCAGTCCGAAAATATTGTCAGAACAAGTCATCATAAATGCAGGAAAAGATAAATGATTGTCAACTTATTAAGCAGTACAGACCATAAAAGTTTGTGCTGTTTCTTTTTTGTGAAATAAACATGAATCATGAATGACTGTTAAAATCAAAAGCTGAAAAAATAAACGGCTTAAGTTCTCCGAAATTGAAAACTTAAGCCGTCAAACATTTTACTATGACAAAAAACAGTGAATAAGTTTTTATATCTGCGACAGTTTGTTGAGCGATTTAATTTAATGTTAAGCGATTTAATATTAAGTTCATTTCATAGGTCAGGAGCGCATTACTGTTATATTATGCAACGATTATGATTAATGTGTGCTGCATTTGTCACATGTATTTGTGTAGCATTCACTTTGTTCTTCAATTTTTTCGCCGCATTTAACACAGATTTTTTCAGGCAAGTTTCTGAAGAACTCAACGATATTTTCTAACATGAGGGGACCTCCTTGTGGACTAACTGTTTTATAATACCTGTTTGTATTTGTAATTGTATTATAACAGTTTGGATTCGTCAATAGGAATTTGCCCATTTATAAAAGTAACCTGTGACATTTTTGTGAAATAATATGAGGAAATTAACAAAATGGAACGGAAAGAGGCCATTAAATGACCGTAGCCCATTTTTTGATAAAATAGAATTAGATGTTTCCGTTAGGGGGGAAGGAGATTGGAAAGTACGCGAATTTATATCATAGAAGATGATTATAAAATCGCTTCGTTACTGGCTGAAATGTTAAAAAAATATCAATATGAAGTGGAAATCGTCAAAAACTTTGATGAGATTATAGAAGAATGCCTTGCATTTTCACCGCATCTCATATTGCTTGATATAAACCTGCCTTCTTATGATGGCTATTACTGGTGCAGACAATTGAGACAATATACAAAATGTCCGATCATCTTCATTTCTGCCCGTTCCGGGGAAATGGACCAGGTTTTCGCATTGGAGAATGGCGGAGATGATTTTATTACAAAACCATTCAACTATGAAATCGTATTGGCAAAAATCAAAAGCCACTTAAGAAGAACTTACGGGGAATATTCATCAAGACAAGAAGAACGGACTGTTCAATTGGGGCAATTGACGCTTTATTTGGAACGGATGGAGCTGCATGTAAAAAATGAGGAAATTCCATTACAAAAAAAGGAGTGTGCCATTTTAAACCTGCTCATGAGGGAGTCACCGAAAGTGGTGTCCAGAGAGAAATTGCTGGAAGAGCTATGGGATGACCAGGCCTTTGTTGATGAAAACACATTAAATGTAAACATGACCCGCGTCCGGAAAAAACTTGCCGAATATGGTGTCCAATCCGCCATTGAAACGGTTCGCGGCGCCGGTTATCGATTCGTTTTACATCCGGAGGAAAAATAGGTATGGGATTAAAACTATTCTTGAAAGAAAACATCTTCTTTATCATTTTCCAGTTGCTCGTCGATCTTTTTATTTTGTCGTTGTACTGGCTGGACGGCTTCCGTAATTTGGATACGGCTGTCTATTCCATCGTGATCAGCATGGTTCTGATTGTTTCCTTTCTTGCCGTACGTTATACGCTGCGGAGAAATTTTTTAAATAAAATATCCAATTTGCCTGTTTCGATGGATGATGCCCTTCAAAAAAATGCGAAAACAGCGGAGCACCTTCAAACAGAGGCATATTTGCAGGAATTGTATCGGCATTATCAACATGAAGTGCAAAACCTTTATGCAAAACAAAACAGACAGGAAAAGTTTTTGAATCAATGGATCCACCAAATGAAAACTCCCATTTCTGTTATAGAACTGTTGCTGCAGGAAGAGGAGATCGATAAATCGAGCATCCAGGAAGAAGTCGACCGGTTGAAACGGGGCATTGAAATGGTTTTGATGAGTGCCCGGATTGAAAAATTTGAAGAGGATATGCAGATTGAGCAGGTGAACTTAAAAGAGATTGTCACTGCAACAATCAACGACAATAAGCGTTTATTTATTACAAATCATGTATTCCCGATGATCGACATTGACGAAAACATAACCGTTGCAACGGATTCCAAATGGCTGAAGTTTATGCTCGGTCAATTCATTACGAACGCCGTGAAATATACCTTTGAACCAAATAAAAAAGTAAAAATTTATGTGGAAAAAGATGGGACAAAAACGGTTTTATGTGTGCAGGATGAAGGGATCGGCATTCCAAAATCCGATTTATCCCGGGTGACCAAACCGTTCTTTACTGGTGAAAATGGCCGGAGAACGGGGGAATCCACCGGTATGGGATTGTTTTTGGCGAAGGAAATTTGCGGGAAATTGGGCCATGAACTTGTGATTGAATCGGAAGTTGGAAAAGGAACAATCGTCAAAGTGGTTTTTTCATGAATGGAAGCAAGAATGATTGGAAGATTAATTGCTAAAAAGAGGGAACTTTTATGCCAATTTTACAAGTAGTGGATGTTACAAAAGTATATGAAGGAAAGGTTACGAACCGCGCATTGAATCAGTTGAGTTTTGATGTGGAAAAAGGCGAATTTCTGGCGGTCATGGGGCCCAGCGGAAGCGGGAAAACAACTTTGCTGAATATCATTTCAACGATTGATAAGCCGACATCGGGCGAAATCATTTTTAATGGCACAAAGCCGCATCTTTTTAACAAAACGGAGCTTGCTTATTTCCGCAGAAGGGAACTTGGATTTATCTTCCAGGATTTTAACCTGCTTCCGATGTTGACGGTCGAAGAAAATATCGTATTGCCCCTTACGCTGGACAATCAGCCTGTTGCATTGATGAAAGAGCGCGTAAAAGAGCTGACAGAAAAGTTGGGATTGTCCAGTGTCCTAAATAAAAGACCGGATGAATTATCCGGCGGCCAAGCACAACGGGTGGCGATTGCAAGAGCCCTCATTCATAAACCGTCCATTATTTTGGCCGATGAACCGACAGGGAATCTTGACTCCCACAACTCAAGAGAAGTGCTTGAACTGTTAAGCAAAATCAACAAAGAAAGAAATGCAACCATCATCATGGTCACCCATGACCCGATTGCCGCAAGTTTCTGTGACCGGGTGCTTTTTATCAAAGACGGTGAATATTTTAATGAAATTTACCGGGATGACCGAAGACAAACGTTTTTCCAACGCATACTAAACGTCTTGAGCCTGTTGGGGGGAAGAGTCGGTGACCTTTCATCAATTCGCTTACCGTAACGTGATCCGCAATTTCCGGATCTATGCGGCCTTTTTTATGGCCAGTTTCTTTTCCGTCTTTGTGTTTTTCATCTATTCGATGCTGATGTTTCATCCGGAAATCGACGACGGGTATTTGGGAAAAGTGCCGATTGGCGGGTTGGTATTTGCGGAAATGATTTTGGTTCTGTTTTCATGGTTCTTTATTTTTTATTCCATGAAAGCATTTTTGGAGTCGAGGGCGAAGGAGTTTGCCATTTTGCTCCATTTGGGCATGGAGAAACGGCAGCTCAGCAAGCTGATCTTTTTGGAAACGATGATTATCGGAAGTCTGTCCATTGCTTGCGGCATCCTGTTTGGCTACGCCTTTACGAAATTTTTCTTTATGATTGTACGGGAAATTTTGATGCTGGAACAGCTGCCCCTATATTTGAAATGGGAGCCTTTCGTTTTGACGATCGCTGTATATTTCAGCGCCTTTGTCATCATCTCCATCATCAGTGTCAACTTTTCCCCGGAGAGAAAGATTATTGATTTATTGAAATGGTATCAATCTTCCAATATTGACGATCAATATTCCAAAAAGCGTGCCATTTTGGCAATCGTGTTATTGGGAATTTCATATGTTTTGGCGTTGCTTACGAATCGGGTGAACTTTTATCCATTTGTCGTATTATTGCCGATTCTCATCACGATTGGAACTTATTTGTTCTTCACAGATGCGATCCAATGGTTCGTCCGGTTTATGAAAAGCAGAAAAAACTTTTATTGGAAAAAATCGCGAATGTTGTCCATTGCGGAACATACGGTGATTTTGAAAAACAACGGGAAAGTGTATTTTGTGGTGACGATGGTTTCGGCAGCGGCTTTTCTATGCATCGGGCTGCTTGCGGCTTTGTCTTCCTACACGTCCCAATACGACAAATTCAATCCATTGGGGTTGATATACAAAGGGCATATCGATAATCCTTATGAAAAACAGCATATAACATCCATTGTGAACGAATTGGAAGAGAAGGGGCTTTCCTATCATATGGCCCGTTTTGAAGTGAAAAAACAAACCTCTTCTTTTACGAATTACGAGGTGGAAGTGTTTAAAGAATCGGATATCAACAGTTTGCTGTTTTCCTATGGGTATCCGATGGTGCAGCTGGACAGTGGGGAAGGGATGTTTATTCCTTATTCGGAAGAATCGATTAAAAAGCTGTCCAGAAGAACGGTGAATACCGTATTGAAGGAAAATGACCTGCCAATTACCATCGACCAGGTGTATCCAAAATTGATTTTCCCAAGTTCCATTGTCAGTCCAAACTCGATCATTATCAGCGATGAAGATTTTTCCCGCTTGAAAAATCCGTATAACGGCTATCCGCGGGTGGAGCCGGGATATCATTTGTTCGCTTTTGATATTCCCCAATGGCTGGAAGCGCAGGATGTGGGATTGTCCATCTATCAGCAGGTGTTGAAAGAATATAGCAAAAAACAGTATCAGCTGCCTTTTTATTTTGAAAATGCGGGGTTGAATTATTCCTATGTTTTATCGATGTATTCGCTGTTCACCCTGGCAGGATTGTTGGTTGCCGGAGTGTTTTTGCTGGCGGCCGGAAGTTTCATCTATTTTAAAATCCATACAAATTTGGACTCGGAAAAACGGAAATTCGACGTGTTGAAGCGGATGGGCATAACCGACAGCGAAATTAAGAAACTCGTGACAACCCAATTATTCCCGCAGTTTTTCTTGCCCTGGGGAGTGGCGATGGTCCATAGTTTGTTCGCTTTCTTAGCTTTGCAAAACATTTTAAAAGACATTGCCAATATCTCGATTGTAAAGGAAATTATATTCGCTTTTTCTTTCCTGATTTTATTGCAAGTGATTTATTTTTACTTGATCCGCTGGCGATTTATTGCCCATGTGAAAAATTAAGCGATGGATTGCGGCAAGTTCCGGTATGGCATTGAAACAATCTGCCAATCGCACCTATTGAGATGCGTGAGGCCGAAAAAGTTTGGAAATGGCCGATTGAAGGCCGGTTTCATAGAAAAGTGACAGAATAAAGGGAAAGCAGTACAATGAATTTATTGAAAACGCTATTTGAGAAAAGAGGGAAGTACGATGAAAAAAATGAATGTGGAAAGTTTCAATTTGGATCATACAAAAGTGAGTGCGCCATATGTGCGTTTAGCGGGCGTGATTGAAGGAAAAAATGGGGATGTGGTGCGGAAATACGATCTCCGTTTTAAACAGCCGAATAAAGATCACATGGAAATGCCGGCACTCCATTCCCTTGAACATTTAATGGCTGAAAATATCCGCAATCATACAAATCAAGTGGTGGATTTAAGTCCGATGGGATGCCAAACCGGATTTTACCTCACAATGATCAATCACGATAATTATGAAGAAGTGCTGGACATTTTGGAAAAAACCCTGAACGATGTGTTGAATGCGACAGAAGTTCCCGCATGTAATGAAGTGCAATGCGGCTGGGCGGCAAACCACAGCTTGGAAGGGGCAAAACAATTGGCCAAAGAAATGTTGGAAAAACGGAATGAATGGTCAAACATTTTTCAAGAAGAATAAACATTTCGGAAGTATCATCTTTTCGGATGATACTTTTTTTAAACCTAATAAGACCAATTTCCCTCGGATTTAACTGGTAAATTTTAGTACTTTGAAGTGATTTTATAATTTACTATAATTGGATATTATTGAAATAGTTACTAATTTTTTGAAGTGAAGTGAGGCCATCGATGTGGAAGTATTTGTAGGACGGCAGCCAATTTTTAATCGGAATGAAGAGGTCGTTGCTTATGAATTATTATATAGAAATAATGAGGCCAACCGTTTTGAGAAAGTGGATTCAGATAGTGCAACCATGCAAGTATTGAAAAATTCAGTGTTTTCGATTGGCATGGAAGAACTGACGAATGGATTGCCCGGATTTGTGAATTTTACGGAAAGATTATTGATGAGTGACATTTTTGATATCATCGATCCTGCCACATTTGTCATTGAAATATTGGAAAATGTTCCGATTACACAAAAATTGATCGATCGGATTATCGAGTTGAAAAAACGGGGTTTTACGATTGTATTGGATGATTTTGTTTTGCAGCAAAATATAGAAGATTATAACCTCATGTTCCCGCACATCGACATTATCAAAATTGATTTTTTAAGCACTTCAAAAAATGAAAAATCGCTGATTGAAGAACGGGTAAGAAATCACTTTCCACGCATCCGGTTGTTGGCGGAGAAAGTCGAAAACCGCAGTCAATTTGAAGAAGCGAAGGCGGCAAATTATTCATTATTCCAAGGCTATTTTTTTGAGCAGCCACAGATTATCAAAACGACGGATATCCCATTAAACACCCTGAATTTTTTCCAATTGATGTGCATTTTGAAGAAAGAGAATCCTGACATCAAAGAACTTGCCGAAAAAATTGAACAAAATGTGACACTCACATATAAGTTGCTCCGGCTGATCAACAATATTTCCGGAAAGCAATTAAAAGTGCGTTCCATTCAGGAGGCCATCACGATGTTTGGCTGGATGGAGCTTAAAAAATTTCTGTATTTATTGGCCGTTCATGAAGAGCGGCTGGAAGAGACGTCGGATGTTGAAATCGAATTGATGAGAACGTCCATATTGCGTGCAAAAGCATGTGAAATGTTGGCAAGAAAAAAGAATAAAGAAAATTATCCGGAGTATTATTTTGTCGGCATGTTTTCACTGATTGATGCCATCTTGCACAGACCGATTCAAGCCATTGTACAACAATTGCCGTTTTCGAAAAAGGTCATTGAAACGATTTGCGGAAAGGAAACGGAAATGACAATTTATTTACAATTAAGCACGGCCCTTTCGAAACTTGATTTGGATCTGGCGGCGAAATTGGCAAAAGAATTGGGCATCGGAACGAAGGAATTATGGTATATATACAGAACCGCTTTAGATTATTCGAAAAAATCTTTTTGACGAACCGTTCAAAGTTGCGCGAATAGGATTCAATTCTTTGTCCACAATATTAATTACTGAACCTTCGAAGACAATTGAATAAGACAAAAATTATATCAAAATAATTTTATTCGTTTGTGAACGGTCTTTCACAAAGAATTCACAAAGATGAAACAATTGCCGAAAGCGTTGAAAATATTGGCTTTTGCCTTGTTTTCTAAGCTTTGGTGAAAAGACCAAATGTTTCTTTCTTCAATCATTTTGATATAATGAACTTGTATTGCAAATTTTTATTACTTGGAGGGGTTCAAGAAATGAAAAAAGCATGGTTAGCACTACTATTAGGGTCCGCGCTTGTACTTGGAGCTTGTGGTGGCGGAGACGACACTGCTGACGGAGGTTCAAACGGCGACACTACTGCAGATGCAAGCAAAGGCGAAGAGCTAGTTAAGAAAAACTGTACTTCTTGCCATGGTGGAAATTTGGAAGGTATGGGCAATACGCCTGCATTAAATGACGTTGGTTCAAGATTATCTGAAGAAGAAATCTTAGATGTCATCAACAACGGTAAAAATGCCATGCCTAAAGGTTTGCTTTCAGGTGAAGATGCTGAAGTTGCTGCTGCTTGGTTGGCACAACAAAAATAATGAAAAATTAAAAGCGTTTACATTGGAAAAAAATTAGGGGACGTTGCAAGTGCGTCTCCTTTTTTATTTTGGTTAAGTATACTATAATGCTAAAATAAATACATATGAGAAAAAAGGTGGGAGAGTGGAATGGCACAAGTTACAACAAAAGATGTAATGGAAAAATTTGATTTAAAGCTTGTCAGCGGTCATGAAGGGATCGGCCGGTATATTACAACAAGCGATATTTCAAGGCCTGGATTGGAGATGGCCGGGTATTTTACCCATTATCCTGCAGACCGCGTGCAACTGATTGGAAGAACCGAGTTATCTTTTTTTGAAATGCTCCCTCCGGATTTGAAAAGAGAACGAATGATGAAATTGTGCTCACAGGAAACGCCGGCAATTATCATTTCAAGAAATATGGAAGTGCCGCAGGAATTGATCGATGCTTCCAATCACAACAATGTGCCTGTACTTGTCACTTCCATGAAAACGACAAGATTCTCGAGCAGGCTGACAAACTTTCTGGAAAGTAAACTGGCTCCATCTACGGCCATTCATGGCGTATTGGTGGATGTTTATGGAATCGGTGTATTGATTATCGGAAAAAGCGGTGTAGGGAAAAGTGAAACCGCTCTGGAGTTAATTAAGAAGGGCCATCGTTTGGTCGCGGACGATTGTGTGGAAATACGCCAGGAAGCCGAGAATTTATTGATTGGAAGTCCGCCGCCATTATTGGAGCATTTACTGGAAATTCGGGGAATCGGCATCATCAACATCATGACTTTGTTCGGCGCAAGCGCTGTTCGTCCATATAAACGCATTACATTGATCGTGGAGCTGGAAACCTGGGATCCAAATAAAACATACGACCGTTTGGGCCTGGATGAAGAAAAAATGAAAATCATTGATACGGAAATAACAAAATTGACGATTCCGGTACGGCCAGGACGAAATGTTTCCGTAATTATTGAAGTGGCAGCGATGAACTATCGTTTGAAAAAAATCGGCATCAATCCTGCATTGGAATTTTCTAGAAGGTTGGACGAGGTCATTGCAATGCATGATGAAATAGATGAATATTAATTATGGGAGATTATGGTGTTGGGAGGAGTTCATATGGATACGATTTTGTTAGCAATTGATCCGGTTGCCATAAGCATTGGTCCACTCACTGTCCGGTGGTATGGCATTATCATTGTCACAGGCATCATCCTCGGGTATATCGTTGCCCAGGCTGAGGGGAAAAAGCGCGGATTACCTGAAGATTTTTTTGGTGATTTGTTGTTGTGGGCGGTGCCGATTTCAATCCTTTGCGCCCGCCTTTACTATGTCATCATGAAATGGGATTATTACGGTGCAAACCCTGGGAAAATCATTGAAATTTGGAATGGCGGGATTGCCATCCACGGGGCATTGATTGGTGCGATCACGACCGCGTATATTTTCTGTCGTGTGAGAAAAGTGAGCTTTTTAAAGGTTGCGGATATTGCGGCTCCAAGCATATTGATTGGCCAAATCATCGGTCGCTGGGGAAATTTCATGAATCAAGAAGCTTATGGAGGTCCTGTATCCCGTGAGTTTCTTGAAAATTTATTTTTGCCGGATTGGCTGATAGAACAAATGTACATCCATGATTTGGGTACATATGTTCATCCGACTTTCCTCTATGAATCCGCATGGAATTTTGTCGGGCTCATCATTTTACTGTTGTTCAGAAAAGCCAATTTGCAACGTGGTGAAATTTTCTTTTCCTATTTAATTTGGTATTCCATTGGCCGGTTTTTTATCGAAGCTCTGCGAACAGACAGTTTGTATTTGGTTGGGGATTTGCGCTCAGCCCAAGTCGTTTCGATCACATTGATCATCGTCGGTTTTGTTTCGATATTCTATCGCCGGTGGAAGGTTCGGCCAGTCGTTCGTTATCTAGATAAATAGAAAGGAAAATGGGAAATGTCTACGTTAAAAAAGGGGTTCATCGCAGGCGGCCAAACCGCTTGGTCATTAAGCAAAGTCATTTTTCCGATTACATTTATTGTTACGATTTTACAATTTACACCGGTTCTGCCTTGGCTTATCCATATCATTGAACCGTTGATGGGGATACTCGGATTGAGCGGGGAGGCGGCAATTCCGCTTGTTCTTGGAAATTTCCTGAACTTGTATGCAGCCATTGCGGGGATTTTGTCCGTTGATCTTACCGTAAAAGAAGTGTTTATTCTTGCGGTGATGCTTTCCTTCTCCCACAATATGTTTATCGAAACGGGCGTCGCCTTGAAAGTGGGGGTAAAGCTTTGGGTGGTACTCGCGGTGCGCTTTGGATTGGCGATCCTTTCCGCCATTGTGATCCGTTTTGTTTGGAACGGCGGTGGAGAGATGGCCCATTATGGATTGGTTCCTACCCAAACTCCGGATCCGAACGGCTGGGGGGAAATTTTATTTTTGGGACTTGAAAAAGCGTGTTACGGAATTTTGCAATTGTTGATCATTGTAATTCCTTTGATGATCATCGTGCAATTTTTGCGCGACTATCATTTCTTGGATAAATTATCGAATGCATTGGCTCCGGTGACGAAAGTGATTGGCGTAAAGCCAAACGCTGCCATGACATTGGTTGCCGGTTTAGTCATCGGCTTGGCTTACGGGGCAGGTGTGATGATTCAATCTGTCAAAGAGGATGGCGTGAGCAAAAAAGACGCTACGTTATGTTTCATCTTCTTGGTCGCTTGCCATGCGGTGATTGAGGATACGCTCATCTTCGCGCCGTTGGGGGTACCAATTTTATATTTGTTGTTGATTCGACTGATTACAGCATTTGTTTTGACAATCATTGTGGCTTACATTTGGAATAGGGCAGACCTGAAGGCATTAAACAAGGAAGTGGCACAAACAGAATGAAAGCTTTACTATTTGATTTCGATGGAACATTATTAAATACAAATGAATTAATTATCCGGACATTTATGCATGTATTAAACGACAAATTTCCTGGGCAATATTCGCCGCAAGATTGCATCAAATTCATTGGTCCGTCATTAAAAGAGACATTTGAACAAATTACGCCAAATGAAGTCGATGAAATGATCGCGAAATATCGCGAGTGGAACCATGCCTATCACGACCAATATGTGAAAGAATTTGACGGTGTGAATGAAACGTTGGAACAATTGAAACAGGAAGGACATAAATTAGCCATCGTTTCCACGAAAAAAAAGGAAACGATTGAACGAGGTCTCAAATTGATGAAAGCGGAGCATTATTTTGATTTTTGGATCGGCTTGGAAGATGTAAGCAGGGTAAAACCGGATCCGGAGCCGGTCTTGTTGGCATTGGACCGCTTGAAAGTGCCGAAAGAAAAAGCTTTAATGATCGGGGATAATTATCACGATATTTTGGCGGGAAAAAATGCGGGTGTTAAAACTGCCGGAGTGGCTTGGTCAATCAAAGGGGAGGATTATTTGAGACAGTTCCAGCCGGATTATATGTTGCATCACATGTCCGACTTACTAACGATCGTGAAGGGGTTGTAATATGCGGAGAACTGAAAGGTACCAGGTTCAAGGAGGCGCCAACTCTTTATGGCATGTTTATAAAACCGTATCTTTTTGGAAGGTTGTCAAATGCTTTATCTTTATTCAAATCGGCCGGATCACGCCATTTATGGGATTGAAAAATTGGATTTATCGCACCTTTTTGAAAATGAAAATCGGGAAGAAAACGTCCCTTGCATTGATGGTCATGCCTGATACGATGTTCCCGGAGCGCATAACCATCGGCGACAATACCATTATTGGGTACAATACGACGATTTTGGCTCATGAGTATTTGATCGATGAGTACCGCTTGGGTGATGTGAAAATCGGGAATGAAGTGATGGTTGGTGCAAATTCAACGATTTTGCCGGGAGTGGAAATCGGTGATGGCGCGATTGTTTCGGCAGCGACTTTGGTGAATAAAGATGTTCCTGCCGGAGCAATGGTGGGAGGAAACCCGATGCGCATCATTTACACGGCGGAAGAAATGGCGGAACGGAAAAAGAAAAGACAAATGAAGGGGGATGGGGCTGTATAGAAAGAAGTGCTTTCTAAACAGCCTTTTTCGTATATTGGATGGTTTGCGGATATCCTTCTTTCGTAAAGTCTAAAGTTTACGATTGGCGGATAAGTTCGCGAATTTGGCGGATATTAGGTTGGAAATGACGGATTCTTGCACAAGATTGTCGGATATCCTTCTTTCGTAAAGCCAAATTGTTAGGCTTGGCGGATAAGTTCGTGAATTTGGCGGATATTAGGTTGGATATGGCGGATTCTTGCACAAGATTGGCGGATATCCTTCTTTCGTAAAGCC
>NZ_JBHSNQ010000073.1:0-22966 GCF_042655065.1 Ureibacillus suwonensis | reverse complement strand
AAACAAAGTTACCTTCCATTAGGTAGCTCTGCTTTCTTATTGTCTTTTTTAGGTTATTTATATATTACCCTCAATAGATTGAAGCTATTCATGGGCTAAGTGGAATTAAATTATTTTCACAGAAAAAGCCGATCCGAAACCCGAATCGGCTAGAGAAAAAGGAAAACTGGTTTGTAAAGAGGAATCATAATGAAACGATATTATGACGTTCGTATGCGAAATCCAGCAATAAGGATTTCAGGACTTCATTATTCTCTTGGATTTCCAGTTGGATTTGTTTTCGGACGGCTCTCTCCCGTCTTGCTTCATGGAGCAATAATTCCATTACGGCATTTTGAATGTTGGATTGCTTCATTTTCCGGCCAAGCCCCAGGTGGATAAAGCCGTTATTTTCGCGTGGGAAGACATTGTTCAGTTCCCGCTCATTTTGCGCGCAGACGATGCATGGGATACCAACGGCTGCCACTTTGTACGGCGTATAGTTGGCGTTGCAAATGACGATATCCGCTTCCGGCAACAATTTATCCAACGGTTTATCTTCTTTCAATATTTTCGTATTTCGGCTGCTTAATGCCATCAATTGCAGGTCGCCAATGGAATGCTGGTATTCCCGATCGATTGCTATTGTCACTTTTAACGGGATTTGCAGGTGGGTTAAGTGGCGCAGTGTGCGGTACGTCAAGTTGTTGGGGTCTCCATCTTCATATGCGACAACGATGTGTGGTGGATTGGATAATTCATTGGATACTCTGGATTCGGCAATGGATTTCAGTGTATCGGAAACAGCGAAGGCAAAACTGCCCGGTAGGATATTTTGAACAGATGTTTCTCGCGTTTCTTCCAAGATGGACAGTACATTGCAATCTGCAAGTTCCGCTCCTTCGCCAAAATCATCGAAATGCACAAGCGTTTTGCAGAAAGGTCGTATCGTTTCCACATATTCAATGTACGTATCTTTGCCTTCTTGTACAATCAGATCCGGTTGCAATTCTTTCAGGTGTTTTGTGAGTTCATCGATATGGGCGTATATTATGGGAGATAGTTGTGCGTCTGTGAACAGTTCCAACACTTCATCTTTCGGGTTTTTCAGAAATATCGAAACGTCCTCTTCATTTTTTAATAGCTTTGCAAGGATGCTGACTCTTTCAAATGGGTAATAGCCTTTCATCGCATTATATTCAGCAATAAAAGCGATTTTCTTCTTCTGTTTTTTACTCAATTCATTCTGCATACAATCCCATCCTTTCCCAATCATTATTTAAAATATGGCGGAGTATTTGAAAGTATGTGTAAAAAAATAAAAGAAGAAAAAGATTTTCAGCATGATAGATTTGAAATATTGAATATTTTATGCCGGAAATAGGAAGAAAATGAGGATGTGCCGGGATTGCTTGCTGCGGGTGGGGGAAGTATAAAGAAATAAACATTTCGCTCTTTATGTCAAAAAGTTTCATCCCGCAACGGATCAGGAAATTTTCAGCCTAAAGACTGAACTTTTTCTTTTTTCATTCCGTTTCCTGTCGAATGATTTATGCATTTGTTACAATAAACAAATGGAAGAACACAATAGATGGAGGATTCACAACATGAAAATTCTGCTCGTAGACGGTACAGTTTTTGGTACAAAGACGGGTGCGCTGTTGAGACAGGTGGAACAATATATAAAAGAATTGGATTCCGGTTTGGAATTGGAAATCTTGTATTTTTCAAAATTGAAACATCAAATCCTTGATGGGAGTCCGCTCAATGATGATATGAAAATGATGATCAAAAAATTTGAAGAAGCGGATGGATATATATTTGCAACACCGATTTACCAAGCTTCCATACCTGGGGTGCTAAAAAATGCGCTGGATATGCTGCCTCCGAAAGCATTGCGCTACAAACCGGCAGCGATTGTGGCAAACGGTGGCACGTTCCAACATCATTTGGTGGTGGAAAACCAATTCCGTCCAATTTTGGATTATTTCCGTTGTTTAGTGACTCCAAATTATGTTTATACCCATACATCCCATTTCGGTGAAAACGATCAAATCATCGATCAGGATATCCATGAACGTTTGCGTGAATTGGCCCGCGTCTTTGTGCAATACTGCAAAATGAGCCAAACGTTGACAAAGGAACCGATCGACAAACATTAATCATATTCATTCATCCAACATCAGCGGGAAATAACTTCAGCCATTAAAGTCTTTAAATCTTTGCGAATGAGAGATTTAAAGGCTTTTTTATTTTTCCCCGAAAGCGCAGAGCCAATTTTTGGTTCCACCACCTTGATCAGAGAATAAACACATGATCAAGAAGAAATGTAATAGTATGATGGCCAATTGGACATTCTAAAAAATAGAGCAGTTATTTCATCAAACAGATTGGAGAAAAAGAACCAATGGTTTCAACAGAATCCCTTTCATGGATTGTCAGCCAATTTAAAGATACAAAAGAACTGACACAAAAAGAGTTGGAATTCGAAAATAAAAAAATGACGGTATTATACATTAAATCTCTGATCGATCAGGAATTGTTCCAGCAATACATTGTGAATCCATTTTTTGAAATGAAAACGGAAGAACAGTTCCGCGTTTATTTGACGGCATTGCCCCAATTTCAGGAAGTCCAATCAAAAGAAGAAGGACTTTTATATGTCATGGAAGGAAATATACTCGTTGCGCTTCAAGAAAATTTGTATGCCATCGATTTCAAGTTGGCCAAAAACAGCGATGTCAACTCCACCTCTGTGGAAACAACCATCCATGGTTCGGAATTGGCATTAAGTGATAATTTGATGACAAACGTTAACATCATCCGCTCGTTTTATCATCAACCCTCGTTAATCATTGAATATTATTTGAAAGGGGAAGTGAACAAGCCGAAAGTGGCGCTGATTTACGATCAGGAAAAAGTAAAAAAGAAGGCATTGGAAATCATTAAAGAAAAACTTCAGCAAATTGACAAGCAAATCATTACAGAAACTCCCCAATTCAATAATTTTTTAAACGATAAACGTTTCTCTTTATTCCCCCAAATGATTTTAACGGAACGTCCTGACCGGGTTGTTTATAATCTTGCGGGCGGAAAAGTCGTATTTTTGGTGGATGGCAGCCCTCAATCCATGATTGCGCCTGCGGTATTTTTTGATTTTATGACAACCATGGAGGACAACTACCATACCCTCTTTATTTCTTATTATTTAAAGATGCTGCGTTATTTCGGCATCTTTGTATGTATTTTGCTGCCCGGCATTTATATTGGGGCCGCTTCCTTTTCTCCTGAGGTTATCCGGACGGAATTGATGTTGACCATCGCCGGAAGCCGGATGGGGGTTCCGTTCACTTCCTTTGTGGAAGTGTTGTTCATGCTTTTCTTTATGGAGCTTTTGCTTGAAGCGAGTATCCGTCTTCCGAAAGCCATCAGTGCGACGGCCGCAACCGTTGGAGGTTTGATTTTGGGAACAGCTGTGACGGAAGCTGCCCTTGCTTCGAACATCATGGTCATTATCGTATCGGCCGTAGCGATATCCACTTTTGTCATTCCTGTCAATGAAATGGCCTTTGCCATCCGCATAGTGCGGTTGTTTTTGATTGTCATTGCCAGCATTTTTGGCTTGGCCGGTCTGACATTGGGATTTTTATGTTTGATTATGTATCTTGTCAATCAGTCAAGCTTTGGGGAACCGTTTTTAAGAGTGTATAACTACGGAAAAGGGGATAAGAAGTCGGAGGGACAGGCTTGAGTCGATACTACTATTACCTGATTTTGATCAATATGATTGCCAATATTATTTCCGCTGTTCCTACTATTCTCTTGCATTATCGGCAAGAAGGGGCGGTTTCAGCTTTACTTGTTGGTATGGTGTTAGGAACAATCATCGTGTTTGTTTATACGAAATTTTTCAATGCCTTCCCTGGGATGACTCTTCCGGAACTGTTGGTGAAAACGACATCCAAATGGTTTTACTACCCAATGTTATTTTTTATGGCAATCATGTGGTATATTGCGGGGGTAAGCACCCTGATCACTTACACCTTTCTGCTGATACGGTATCTGACCCCCGATATTCCCATCATGCTGGTTGAATTGACATTAATTATTTCCATCATTTTCGGGTGTTTTATGAAAACCGATCGGGTGTTGTATACAATCGAAATCATTTTTTTGATTAATTTTCCAATCATTGTTTTTATCATTATCAAAGCTTACACAAACGAAAGCTTGAATTGGGACTTTATCATGGAAGCCATGCTGCACGTTGTGGAGATGCCGAATCTCAATGTCATCGCTGCCTGCATCTTTTTATCGCTCGGCGTCGTGAACCTTGTCATTTTTAACCGTTTCTTTACGAATAAACAAAATTTCGGTTTGAAACAGATTATCGTGATCGCTTTTATCGCCGGAGCAACGATTTTTACCACTTACTTTATCCCGATTGGTTTCCACGGTTATACGGCGATCGAAGAACTGGTTTATCCATGGGTTGCAACCAGCGACTCGATGAGAATGAGATATTTCTTGATAGAACGTTTAGTCTATGTGTTTTTGCTTCTTTATTTAGTAATGGCCTTTTTAAGCATCTTGATCCACTGGCATGTAGCTGTCGAACTGTTCAAGTTTATTTTTAAATTTGAAAGAATGAAATATAAAGGAATCCATTATGGTTATCTGATCATTGTCCTCTTTTTTACCGTTGCTTCACTATTCTTGATTGTGATTTTGACGGAGTATCAATTGTTCCAGTATTCGAAAATCTTTTTCAATCTGACCGCTGTCATTTTTTTTGCCATGTTTTTTGTACTTTTCTATGTTTCTAGGAGGATGAAGGGTGCGGATAATAAAGATAGTGAAAACTAAAGTTTTCATCCTGGCCACAATTCCATTACTGATCCTGCTTTCAGGTTGCGGTGAGTTTAAAGATATCGATAAGATGGTTTTTGTTTCGATGATCGGGGTGGACCAAACGGAGGATCCGGAAAAGCCTTATAAAATCATTCTAAAGCTTTATGTGCCGACAAGTTCTTTCAGGCAAAATCCCACTCCTGAATATTCATATCTTATAAAAGAAGGAGCGACGTTGGCCGAAACGATTTCACTGCTGGAAGCTTATATTGATAAAGAATTGGATTTTGGCCACTCGAGGTTGATTGTTGTCGGTGAGAAAATGCTGCAAGATCAAAAAAATGAGGTAATTTTGGACTTTTTGATCCGAAGACCGGATATTCAAATGATCTCTTACTTTACAGTGGGTAGACCGAATGCGGAAGAAATTGTCAAGTTTACCCCCGCCGGAGAAACGGCATTGCAACCAACCCTATTCAATTATTTTGATAATAATGGAGCGGAAAGTTCGTATATCGTAACAACCTTTCTGTTCGATTTCAGGAGAAGGATCAAGGAAGAAGGAATTAATCCCATTTTGCCGATTGTTGAAATGAACGAACCCAAAACCCATTTTATAGTGAATAAATCCATTGTATTGGCGGAAGACAAGCCTCCTTATGAACTGGATCCCGAAAAAACGTTGCTTGTCAAATTGCTATCAAATGAAGCAAAAAATCTCATTTTTGATGTGGATAGGGGAGGCGAGAATTTTGTTGCCAGATTAGATACCGTTAAAACCAAATATAATGTGGATGCCGGAAAAGATGGTAAAGTTTCGATAAAGGTTGAAATCAAATTGGCTGGGATGATTACGGAATCGAAAAAAAATTTGAGCAACAAAGAATTGCCAAGATATAACAAACTGTTGACCGAGGAAATGAAGGAGAAAGTGACAGCGTTCATTCAAGAACTGCAGACGGAAGGATATGATCCGATCGGTTTCGGTTTACAATTAAATTCCCATACTCTGCCGAAAAATCGGATGAGTGAAAATGAATGGCTGTCTGCGTTTAAAAACGCGGATGTGGAAGTGAGTGTGAAGGCGGGCTTGAAAAGTACGGGAAGTATTGAATAGGATGGGAAGGACTGATTGCAAAAAAATCAAATGGAAGGATTTCCCGCATTTGATTTTTTTGCATTATTCATGCTGGACGTTTTACATACCATACATGGGTATTGTATAATGAGTTGAAGGATTGGAGGTTGATGAAACTGGAAAAAATAAATGGAGAGCATTGTTCTCATCGAAGAAGCCACCATCCGGAACATGTGAAAAAGGATTTGATTACCCGTTTAAACCGGATTGAGGGACAAATTCGCGGCGTCAAAGGAATGATTGAACGGGACGAATATTGCGATGATGTCATCACACAAATTGCTGCCACCCAATCGGCTTTGAACAGTGTCGCCAAAATTTTATTGGAAGGGCACATTAAAGGTTGTGTCGTCAGCAGACTGAGGGATGGCGATGAAGAAATTCTTGATGAATTGATCGTAACGATTCAAAAATTAATGCGTAAATAAGAGGAGGATATCTAATGGAAACGGTAACATTGAATGTGAAAGGCATGTCTTGCAATCATTGTGTAAAAGCGGTGGAAGGAAGCGTTGGCTCTTTGGATGGCGTACAAGAGGTGAAAGTGAATTTGGAAGCCGGAGAAGTAAAAGTGACTTTTGATCAATCCAAAGTGAATTTGGATCAAATCAAGGAAACCATCGATGACCAAGGTTATGATGTGGAATAATTTCAGGGATTTATTGAACCATATCGGCTCATTTGATGGCAATAATTATTGATGATTTGAACATATCCCTTGTTTTCCCGACCATAATAACAGTGCCTTTTTTAATACATGATCCGGGCACTTTTCTTTTTAAATTCTATATACCCTATAATGGTATAAATGTGGGGGATCTTCGCGATGAATCATGAACAAAATCCAAACTTGAAAGAAACGACCCTTCAGATAACAGGCATGACTTGTGCGGCCTGCGCCAACCGGATTGAAAAAGGGTTAAAGAAGATGCCTGGAGTGGAAAGTGCCAATGTGAATTTGGCATTGGAAAAATCAACTATTCAATATGATCCAGGCAAGGTCAGCGTAAAAGATTTGGAAAAGAAAATTGAAGATTTGGGCTATGGTGTGGTGAAAGAGAAAAAGGAACTGGTCATAACAGGCATGACTTGTGCGGCCTGTGCCAACCGGATTGAAAAAGGACTCAACAAAATGCCGGGTGTCACAAACGCGGCCGTCAACCTGGCTTTGGAGAATGCGACGGTGGAATTCAACCCTTCCGAAGTGAGCGTGTCCGATATAATTCAACGGATTGAAAAATTGGGATATGGGGCCCATTTGAAAGAAAATGGGCGGGAAGCGACCGATTACCGGGAGCAGGAAATCAAAAAGCAATTCGTCAAATTTGTGGTGGCCGCCGTTCTTTCGTTGCCCTTGTTATGGACGATGGTCGGGCATTTTCCTTTCACATCCTTTATCTATATGCCTGATTTTTTAATGAACCCTTGGGTGCAAATGGCGTTTGCCACACCGGTGCAATTTATCATTGGATGGCAGTTTTACACAAGCGCCTTCAAAGCATTGAAAAACGGCAGTGCCAATATGGATGTACTTGTGGTCCTTGGTACGTCCGCCGCATACTTTTATAGTTTCTATCAAACAATAAAAGTGTTTGGAACGACTGTGCATCCGGATCTTTATTTTGAAACGGGCGCGGTGTTGATTACATTAATTCTGTTGGGGAAATTGTTTGAAGCAAAAGCAAAAGGGCGCTCTTCCGAAGCCATCAAGAAGCTGATGGGCTTGCGGGCAAAACAGGCGCGGGTGTTGAGAGACGGCATCGAGAAAGAAATTCCGTTGGATGAAGTCGTTGTGGGCGACATTCTTCTTGTGAAGCCGGGCGAGAAAATCCCGGTGGACGGAGAAGTGATCGAAGGAAATACCGCTGTCGATGAATCGATGCTGACGGGCGAAAGTATTCCGGTGGATAAAACCGCAGGATCATCCGTTTTCGGTTCAACCATCAATAAAAACGGCTTTATCAAAATGAAAGCGACGAAAGTCGGAAGGGACACAGCCCTTGCGCAAATTATCAAAGTCGTGGAAGACGCCCAAGGTTCGAAAGCTCCCATCCAACGGCTTGCCGACAAAATTTCCGGCATCTTTGTGCCGATTGTCGTTGGCATCGCCATCATCACGTTTATGGTTTGGATTTTCTTCATTGCACCGGGAGAAGTGGCGGCAGCCCTTGAAGCGATGATTTCCGTTTTAGTGATTGCCTGTCCATGTGCTCTGGGTCTTGCAACGCCGACATCCATTATGGCGGGTACCGGCAGAGCGGCGGAATACGGCATTTTATTCAAAGGCGGCGAATATCTTGAACAAACCCACCATATTGACACGGTCGTAGTCGATAAAACCGGAACCGTCACAAAGGGCGAGCCGGCATTGACGGACGTGGTTGCGGCGGAAGGCAAAGATGAACAAGCATTCCTCGCCTTGATTGGTTCTGTAGAAAAACAGTCGGAACACCCATTGGCCCAAGCGATTGTGAAAGGGATTGAAGAGAAAGGGATCTCTTTCAGCGAAGTTCAAGACTTTTCAGCGATTCCCGGGCTTGGTGTGCAAGGAATTGTGGATGGAAAAAAAGTGCTTGTCGGGAATAGAAGATTTATGCAAACGAATCACGTAGATATTTCGGCTGTTTTACCTTACGTGGAACAGCTTGAGGAAAACGGGAAAACCGCCATGTTGGCAAGCATTGACGGCGAGTATGCCGGTATGGTGGCGGTCAGCGATACGGTGAAGGAGACGTCGAAACGGGCCATTCAGCGATTAAAAAATATGGGCATTGAAGTGATTATGCTGACGGGAGATAATGAACGGACAGCGAAAGCGATAGGCGGGGAAGTCGGCGTCAATCAAGTCATTGCGGAAGTGCTTCCTGAGCAGAAGGCGGAAGAAATCAAGAAGTTGCAGGGGGCAGGCAAGAAAGTGGCAATGGTGGGAGATGGAATCAACGATGCGCCTGCATTGGCCGTTTCAGATATCGGAATGGCCATTGGCACCGGTACGGATGTGGCCATTGAAGCGGCGGATGTTACGTTAATCCGCGGCGATTTAAACAGCATTGCCGACGCGATTTTGATGAGCCGTAAAACGATGCGGAACATCAAACAAAACCTGTTCTGGGCATTTGCATATAACACGATTGGCATTCCCATTGCGGCAGCAGGTTTTCTTGCCCCTTGGGTGGCCGGCGCGGCAATGGCCTTCAGCTCCGTTTCCGTTGTATTGAATGCATTGCGATTACAACGGGTAAAACTGAACGGCTAATTTCATGAAATCACGATCAGGTTTGGTCGTGATTTTTTGTTTGCTTGAAAAAGATACAATTACTTGCGTTTATGAAGATAACTTGAAAGTTAAAATCATACTTGAAGCTTCCGCTGAATGACCTGAATTCCAATGCATAAATCCCTATGAAATGCAGATGCTGTAAATATAACAAATGAGGAGATTACCATAAATATTCAACATCAACAGGAGGAATTCCAATGAGAAAGCAGCTTCTTGTATTTACAGCATTTTTAAGCCTCTTTTCATTAACCGCTTGCGGGGATACGGAAAATGTATCGGTAAAAAATGAAAAAAAACCAACAGAATTATTAAATAGCGAAGATGTGGATGTGACAAACAATCAAGCGGACGGAGATAAAGTTCTCGGAGAAAACATGGACGGCAAAGGGCATGCGGATGTTACCCATTCTACGTGGGGCAAAATACCGGAAGGATTAAAAGAAGCAAAAAACCCAAAATTTAAAGTGGGGGACAAAGTCATTATCAATGCAGCCCATAATGATGATATGCAAGGCTCGGAAGGAACTGTTGTGGGCGCTTATGAGACTACGGTCTATTCGATTTCCTATGAATCAACCGTTGGAGAGCCGGAAGAAAACAAGAAATGGTTCGTACAGGAAGAAATCGATTCCCTTGGCGAAAGTAAATTGGATGTCGGATCCAAAGTCATTATCGAAACCGACCGTGAAGAAGGGATGCAAGGGGCGGAAGGTGTCATTGACACTGTTGAAAAAACGGTTGTGTATATGGTAGATTACGTTAATAAAGAAGGGGAAAAGGTGGAAAATTATCAGTGGCTCAAAGAAAGCGAGCTGTCCCCTGCAAAATAAAATGGCGCTATTCAAAATCTGAATTGAATAAAGCTTCTATCCGAAATCATCTCTTATCCGGAGATGATTTCTTTTGTCATGCCTATCGATTTATTTCTATAATGTGATTATAGAAATCTTTTTATTGTTTATAAATGATACAAAAGGATGAAGGCTATGAATATGAACATTCTTGTCACGGTCGATTCCAATTATCTCCACCCCTTAAAAGTCATGTTGAAATCATTGTTCATGAATAATCCAAAAGAAAGCTTCTCCATTTACCTTGTCCATTCCTCCATACCCGTTCAGCAACTTGAATCATTGGAAACTTTTGTTTCCAGTGAAGGTCATGCGTTTCATAGTATTCAGATCGATGAGGATCTATTCAGTGAAGCGCCCACTCTGTTGCATTATACGAAAACCATGTATTATCGATTGCTCGCCCACAAAGTGTTGCCGCAAAATATGGAGCGCATCCTTTACTTAGATCCGGATATTTTAGTCATTAATCCAATTAGAGAATTATATGAACTTGATTTGGAAGGCTATCTTTATGCCGCGGCGGATCACCGGACAATGCCGATCACGGAAATCAACAAAATCCGGTTTAATCCTTTTGATTTGGAATGTTACTATAATTCCGGTGTTTTATTGATGAATTTGGCATTGCAACGGGAAGAAATTGATGAAAAGGAAATTTTTGAATTCGTAAGAAAATATCATTCCAAGTTGATCATGCCCGACCAGGATATTATGAACGCTCTTTATTCCAAGAGGATTAAAGGAATCGACGAAGTGAAGTACAATTTTGATGCACGGTATTACAATATTTACAAGCTCAAAAGCAGCGGCGAAGTGGACATGGATTATGTTATGAACCATACCGTGTTTCTGCATTTTTGCGGGAAAAAGAAACCGTGGAAGAAAAATTATAGCGGAAAATTTCATTCCTTGTATAAGCATTATGAAAAAATTACGAATGACACGATTCAGACATTGGAAAGCATCCGTGCCGAATCTATCAATGAAAAAGTATTTTGATAGAACTTATCGATGCGGACAGTTCCATAACCCTTGATAAAAAAGAGGCTTGATTCATCAAAAGAATCAAGCCCCTTTCAATAATCAGGATTCAACGCCTTCTTTTTTACAATACCTATGATCAGAAGCGTAATGCCAATCACACCGCCGATAAATTGATCAATGTAGAAATCGCCATCCCGAAACAATCGAATGAAAAATCCGCCGCCAAAAATGACGGTTAAAAGAATGCCAAAAGATAATAAACCATATTTCAAAAAAATCACCACCCGTTTCGATTCTCTTGTTCAATATGACAACATGCAATCCCTATAAGATACATTTTTTGGAATGTTATATACATAAAACAATAGACTATCAATCAGGGAGAAATCAATAGTCTATTGTTGTACTTTTCCTTATGAAGAAAAAGTTTGATATCTTTTATTACATAGCTGTCAATCCGCCATCGATTACAAATTCAGATCCGGTAGAGTAAGAAGATTCATCGGATGCAAGATACAGCACTAAATTGGATACTTCTTCCGGTTGAGCCATGCGTCCCACAGGAATTTGTTTTGCAAATTCTTTGATGACTTCCACCGCATCTCCTTGCGTAACCATTGGTGTTTCAATAACACCTGGATGAACGGAATTGACGCGGATGCCGAGATGCGCAAGTTGGAGTGCAGCCGCTTTTGTAAATCCGCGAACGGCAAATTTGGAATCTGTGTAGCCAATTGCTCCACCGACGATTCCGTTGATGGAAGAAATATTGATAATGGAACCGCCGCCAGCTTTTTGCATGGAAGGGACAACCGCTTTTGTGCCAAGAAATACGGACACTTGGTTAATATCAATGATTCTTCGGTATTCTTCCTCTGTTATCTCCATTAAAGATTTGCTCATGCTGATGCCGGCGTTATTCACCAAAATGTTCACAGGACCAAATGTGTTTTCCGCTTCTTCAATGACTTTTTTCCAATCGTCCGCTTTTGTCACATCTTGCTGTACAAATTTTACGTTTTCTCCCAACTCGGCTTCCAATGCTTTTCCACCTTCTGCATTAATATCGGTGAAAACGACTTTTGCCCCTTCTTTAACAAAACGGCGTACATGGCTGGCACCCATTCCACGGGCTCCACCAGTAACAATTGCCACTTTTCCATCTAAACGCCCCATCACAACCACTCCTTTTTTTAATTTGTATACGCTTACATTTATTATAATAGGAAAAAATGTAAGTTACCAATCAAAAGTTTCTAAAATGAATGATGCTCGAAGATATGCTATAGTAACTTTATGACTTACGAAAGGATGTAACCTATGGCAAAAAGTTTAGTGTTGGCCGAAAAACCGTCAGTGGCGCGCGATATTGCGCGGGTGTTGAAATGCAACAAAAGCGGCAACGGCTATTTGGAAGGAAATCAATACATCGTCACTTGGGCACTGGGCCATTTGGTGACCCTTGCCGATCCCGAGCATTACGATGTGAAATATAAAACATGGAAGCTTGAGGATTTGCCGATGCTTCCGAATGAAATGAAACTGATGGTCATCAAGCAGACAGCGAAACAATTCAACAATGTGAAAACCCAACTTCACCGGAAGGATGTCGGCGAAATCATCATTGCGACTGACGCCGGAAGGGAAGGGGAGCTGGTGGCGCGATGGATTATCGAAAAAGCGAAAGTCCGAAAACCGATCAAACGTCTCTGGATTTCATCGGTGACGGATAAAGCGATCAAAGAAGGGTTCAAAAATTTAAAACCAGGGAAACTGTATGAAAACTTATATGCATCCGCCGTTGCCCGGTCTGAAGCGGACTGGTATATCGGATTGAACGCGACACGGGCGCTTACGACAAAATATAATGCCCAATTAAACTGCGGGCGTGTGCAAACGCCGACTCTGGCCATCATTGCCGCCCGGGAGGAAGAAATCAAAAACTTTGTCCCGAAAGAGTATTATGGAATCCAGGCAATCGGCGACAAAGTGACCCTCACATGGAAAGATGCTTCCGGCAACACGCGGAGTTTTCATAAAGAAAAAATCGAATCCATCATCCAAATGGTAAGGGGCAAAAACGCAGTTGTCACAGCCGTCGAGAAAAAGATGAAAAAATCCTACGCTCCCGCACTCTATGATTTGACGGAATTGCAGCGGGATGCCAACAAACTGTTCGGTTTTTCCGCAAAAGAAACGTTGAACATTATGCAAAGGCTGTATGAGCATCATAAAGTATTGACGTATCCAAGAACCGATTCCCGATATCTTTCATCCGATATCGTTTCTACCATTCCGGAAAGACTGAAGGCGTGCGGTGTTGGCGAATATCGGCAATTGGCCAATGAAATTTTGAAAAAGCCGATCAAAGCCAACAAATCTTTTGTGGATGACGCAAAAGTCAGCGACCACCATGCCATCATCCCGACTGAACAGGTGCCGAATTTATCCAAATTTACCGACAAGGAACGCAAAATATACGATTTGGTGGTCAAACGTTTCATGGCGGTGCTTCTCCCTCCGTCAGAATATGTCCAATTGACGATTCATGCAAAAATCGGGGATGAAACCTTTATCGCCAAAGGGAAAAACATTTTGAATGCTGGCTGGAAAAAAGTATTTGCCAGCGATGTGTCGGAAGAGGATGATGAAGATGTTCGCGAACAAGTATTGCCGCCGATTGAAAAAGGGGATACGCTGTCGATTACGGGCATCCAGATGACAGAAGGGAAGACGAAGCCGCCTGCCCGCTTTACGGAAGCCACACTGCTTTCCGCAATGGAAAATCCGACGAAATATTTGGAATCGAACAACCGGAAGCTGGCGGAAACATTAAAATCCACCGGCGGACTCGGAACGGTGGCAACCCGCGCCGATATCATCGAGAAGTTATTCAACAGCTTCATGATTGAAAAACGCGGCGGAAAGGAAATCTACTTGACTTCCAAAGGCCGCCAGCTTCTGGACTTGGTGCCGGAAGATTTGAAATCCCCGGCTCTCACCGCCGAGTGGGAAATGAAGCTCGAGCAGATTGCAAAGGGCAAACTGAAAAAAGAAGCGTTCATCAACGAAATGAAACAGTATACAAAAGAAATTGTCCGAGAAATCAAAACGAGCGATAAAAAATATAAACACGAAAACCTTTCATCCAAAACTTGCCCGGAATGCGGAAAATGGATGCTCGAAGTGAACGGGAAGAAAGGGAAAATGCTCGTTTGCCAAGACCGGGAATGCGGCTATCGGAAAACCGTCTCCCAATTCACGAATATCCGCTGTCCAAATTGCCATAAGAAGATGGAATTGCACGGAGAAGGGGAAGGGAAAATTCTCGTTTGCCAATGCGGATTCCGTGAAAAATGGTCCACATTCCAAGAAAAGCGGAAGCATCAAACAAGCGGAAAAGTGGACAAGCGGACGCTCCAAAAATATTTGAAGAAAGAAAATGAAACCTTTGCGAATAATGCGCTTGCGGAAGCATTGAAACAATTGAAACTCGATCAATAAATGCATGAATGCATGGACTAAAAAAGAAGGGGACGCTCCGAAAGGCTTTTTGCGGATGTCGGTGACGCTTCCGTCACAAAAATGGCGGAAAGCAGGAGGAGCGAAGGAAAGTTGACAAAAATTATAGGGGATCCGGAAAGTATATGGCTTTCCGGATCCCCTTTTTTGAGTGCTTTGAATTTCAAACCAGGATGGGGTAAGAGTCCATGAATGGTTTGATGTTGACAGAGAGATTTGGAATGGCCAAAGAGTATCCATCATGTGCAATCTTTTCTATAAAGGATTTTTCAAAAATAAAGAAAAATCGGAGGGAAAACTCTTTCCCAACCGCTTTTCCTTTTTTTATTTTGTTGCATGAGGCAACCATAGAGTGAGGGAAGGTATATAGGTCAGAATCAACAAGACCACAACGGAAGTGACTAAAAACGGCCATAGAGATCTGACCAACTCGCCAATCGGCACTTTTGTAATGGAAGAGGCAATGAATAATCCGGAACCGACCGGGGGCGTTAAGATACCAATGGTCAAGTTGATGCAAATGATGATTCCAAAATGAATCGGATCCACATTATACAATGGAAGCAAAGGCATAAAAATTGGAACCAGAATAATCAATGCGGCAATACCATCCATAAACATTCCCAGAATCAAAAGGAAAATGTTCACGAGCATTAAAAATATCACCGTACTGTCCGAAATGGACACCATCCATTCGGCAATGAGTTGCGGTACCCGTTCAAAAGCCAGCATCCATCCAAAAATATTGGCCATGGCAATCAAAATCGTAATGACTGCCGTTGTGGAAACAGTGTTAATTAAAATTCTTGGGATTTGTGAAAACTTAAGTTCCCGATAAAAGAACAGACCCACCAGCAGCGCAACGAAACTTGCAACGGCTGCAGATTCTGTTGCCGTAAAGGCACCGCTTAAAATGCCGACGATGATAATAAGCGGAACGGAAAGCGCCGGCAGTACACTTAAAAAGGAGCGAAACATTTCCCCAATCGATGCACGCTTTTCTTTGGGCCAACTTTCTTTTAAACCGATGAAGGCAATAATGACGATGAAGGAGAGGCCCAACAAGATTCCAGGTATTACCCCCGCCTTGAACATATCCGCAATGGAAGCTCCAGAACTGACTCCATAAATAATAAAGAGCATACTTGGCGGGATGATTGGCCCAAGAAGCCCCGCTGCAGCTGTTGTCGCAGTACTGAAAGATCTGCTGTAGCCCGACTTCTCCATTTCAGGCACCATTGTCCGGCTCATCATGGCAATTTGAGCTGTTGCGGAACCGATAATGGCCGCCAGCATCATGTTGGCGGCCACGTTTACATATGCGAGTCCGCCTCGAAAATGCCCAATGAACTGTTTCGCAAAATTCACTAGCCTTTTTGTAATCCCGCCGAAGTTCATCAATTCCCCGGCGAGCATGAAAAGGGGAATTGCAAGTAGTCCGTAGTTTTCCATTCCGGAATACAGCCGTTGAGGGACTGTGATTAATAATGTCAAATTATCTGTGGTGAAAATATAGATGACAGTTGTAATTCCAAGAACATAGGCAATTGGGACGCCCAACAATAGCAATACAGCAAAAGCAATGAGCGCAATGATCAATGTAAGGCACCCCCATCTTCTCCCTTAAAGGTCTGGACTGTGTTATTGATGACATGGATCGTCGAAAAGGCAAAGGAAATTGGGATACTTAAGTAAAAATAGATTTTAGGCCAATTTAAAGCTGTTGATTTTTGAATGAAAATATTCGGTTTCATAATCCAATCCATTGCCAAGTAGAGAACATAGGCAACAAAGATTAATAAGATGAGGTTGCTGATGATCGTCAAATATTTTTTATACGTTTTCGAAACCGCATCAATGAATAACGTGATGGAAGGTGAGCTTTTTTCTTTCAAAACCATGCTTCCGCCAATGAATGTAATCCAGATCAAGCAGAAGATGGCCAACTCATCTGACCATAATAAAGGGCTTTTCAACACATAACGGAAGAAAAATCCTCCAACCATCGATATTAACAATGTCATCGCAAGAGTAAATGCCAACACTTTCTCAATGAAATAAACGACATCGCTGATTTTGTTAATAACTTTCAAAAGAACACCCTCTATCTATTACAAGATTCATTGGTAATCCAAAAAAAGGGGACTTGTTCCACTTATCCTTCATTTATAAGTTAGAAAGTCCCCGACTCAAAAAACTATTTATTGCTTTCAGCCTCTTCAATAAATGCTTTGATAATATCTGATTTCTCGGAAAATTCATTTCGAACTTCATCTGTTACTGTCTGGAAGGCAGAAGTATCAATATTTTCCAATACTTCAACACCGGCGTCTTTTAATGTTTGCAAATTGGATTCTTCACGTTTAATGGCTTCTTGCACTCCCCAGTCAACCGCATTTTTCAATGCTGTACGGATCATCTCTTGATCTTCCGGTGATAATGAATCATAAACTTGTTTACTCATTACGATGACAGTAGGGAATGTCATTTGGTTTGTTAAGGTTAAATATTTAGCCACTTCATAATATTTCTCAGTGACTAGAGCATCCAAATCGATATCAATGCCATCGATTACGCCTGTTTGTAAAGAAGTATAAACTTCACTCAGCGGCATTGCTGTCGGTCCAGCACCAACTTTTTCCCAGTAAGATTGCATGGCAGGGCTACCGATAATTCGGATCTTTTTCCCTTTCAAATCTGCAGGAGATTTCGCAAAGCCATCCGTCATCAAAACATGTCGGTTTCCGGCAAACATAAAGTCCAGACCCACCAGACCCTGGGAATTCAATTCCTCCAGCATTTGTTTTGCCGGTTCAGATTCCCGCAGTGCTATAGCTTCCTCTATACTTGAGAATAAATAAGGCATAAACCAGGCATTCAATGAATCTTGACGGGTGCTCATGTAAGCGTTTGTCATAAAGCCAAAGTCAATGGCACCGGTTTCTAATTGTTGCACCATATCCGCTTCCGTTCCCAATGTTGAAGCAGGGTGAATTTCAATATCAAAACGTCCATCCGAAAGTTTTCTTAATTCTTCACCAAATTTCTCGGCTGTTACGTTCCAGACGTGATTTTCCTGCACAACGTGAGCAATCTTAAATACGCGGGTTTCCCCCTCAGCCCCCGCATTTCCGTTGGATTCGGAAGAGTCGTTGCTTCCGCATGCAGCTAATGCAAGAACTAATCCCCCAATAAGAAAAGAAAAAAATAATTTTTTAAAACTCATAAAAATCCCCCTTGTTTGAATAAAAAATAATATGTAAAAGACTATTTGCAATAAAATCAATCTATCAATATTACATGATAGTCTTTGACAACATATTCAATTTTTTAAGTAAACCAATCGTAAAATCATTGTCCTTAAATAGAAAATTTCGTTTACGAAATTAACGTCTATTAATAGTGAACTTGATACACTAATAATATAAATTTGTCACAATAGTGTCAATATTTTTCACATTTCCAACTTAGAAAAATTGAAAACTTATTAGAAAAAAATGAGATNTTCCGTTCCGGGGACGCTTTCCGCGGGCCCGGCTCGAGCCTCCTCGGAGCTCAAACCTTCGCTCCTGCGGGGTCTCGAGACTCGGGCTGTTCCCGCAGGAGTCGCCCCGTCACTCCAATCAATTTTCTGTGATATCAATTTTTTACAAAAAATTTTTTTGCAGCTCGTTCACTTTATTAGTTATGTCCCAGCCTCTTATTTGTTTCATCATCTGAATGCCGCTTTAAATTCTCCGGTGATTTCTTGGAATCCATTATTAGATTCATATTTTTGTTCAACTTCCAGGTCGAAGCGTTCCATAATCGGCAAGTCGTTGACAGAGAACAGGTAAGAGTCCTCGGATGCCACATGTTCATACCAAGCCCAGTTCGGTACTACAAAATAGTCGCCTTGTTTCCAGTCGAAGCGCACACCGTTGATCACCGAATAACCGGAACCTTTGTGCACGTTATAAACCGTTGAATGTGTATGACGCAACGCTTTTGTATGGAAACCTTTCGGCAAAAATTGCATTCGGGTACCAAGAGTAGGGTTAGCCGATTTGCCAGTGGATGGATTAATGTATTCCACTGCATAACCGTGGTTTGGATCCGGATCGAATTCCATTAATCCTTTGATGGCATCGACTGTTCGCTGCCATTTGAAGTTTGCCAGTGGTGCAATTGTATATTTGCCATCTCCCAATGGGCGAACCATGCCGCCTTGGTAACGTTTTTCGCTGAAGTTGTCCGGCACTTCCGGACGTTGTAAACCGTCTTCTGTATCTTCGTATGGGTCAAAGAATGTACCGCCAATCGCAAATACGGTTGGAATGTCTAATGCATCCATCCATAACATTGGCTCGGTGCCAACATGTTCATGGCCATGCCATAAACCTTTCGGAGTGATGAGGAAATCTCCTTCCTCCATGAATACCCGTTGTCCTTGGACAATTGTGTATGCACCAGAACCTTTTGAAATAAAGCGCATGGCGTTTTGAGAGTGGCGGTGGGATGGCGCCTTTTCACCAGGCAGCAAGCTTTGGACAGCTACATAGATTGTTTGGGTTGTGGATGCCCACCCCCAAGGTTTGCGATAGGTCAAACCAGGATTTTGGAAATAGATTGCCCGGCGTTCACCACCGCGTTCAGGTGTAAAAATTTGGGTAGCTTCCGCCATTTTCTTCTCAATCAATTCACTGCTCCAAAGATAAGCTTCCGCTTGCGGAGTCGGTGTGTGATGCATGATTTCTGGAATCGCTTCCCAAAGTGGCCCAAGATGATACTGCTGAATGTCTCTCGTGAAATCGGTTACAATGGAACTTTTCATAAATTCTTTCATTTCTTGACTTACTTCACCCATGGTCATTCTCCTTTTCCAATTATTTTTTAAAGGGAGCAGCCGATAAGCTGCTCATACCAAATGGCTGGCATTAAACGTTTGCCGGTTGTTTGACAGCTTTCACTTTATTTTCAAGTACTCCAATCTTCTCGATTTCGATTGTGACAACATCTCCGTCTTTTAAGAATTGAGGAGGGTTCATGGCAAAACCGACGCCTCCAGGGGTACCTGTCAATATAAGATCGCCTGGCTCAAGAGTCAATAAGCCGGATAAGAAGGAAACCAGTTTTGGAACATTAAATACAAAGTCATCGGTATTGGTAGATTGTCTCACTTCACCGTTTACTTTTAAGACCATTTCAAGTCCAGCCGGATCGCCGATTTCATCCGCAGTCACTAAGTGAGGCCCCAACGGTAAAGAGCCGTCCACTGTTTTTCCTTGCAGCCATTGAAGGGTGCGGCGTTGAATATCGCGATATGTGACGTCGTTGGCAATGGTATATCCTGCCACATAATCGAGCGCATCTTCTTCAGAAACATTCCGTGCTTGTTTACCAATGACGAAAGCGAATTCCATCTCATAATCCAGCTGTTCAGAAATAGGATAGTATGGAATGTCATCTTCCGGACCGATAATCGTGTTGGCAAATTTTGCAAAAATGACTGGATGGGTTGGAATTTCTCGGCCCATTTCTTGAATATGTTTACGAAAGTTGTGGCCTACACAAATGATCTTTCCAGGTTTTTGAACCGGTGCTTCAATTTTCACTTCACTGCGGTGGTAAACCGCTTTTTTATCGGAATAATCAGGGTTTTCCAAAATGAAATCGATGGCGCCTTGGGCAAGTTCCAACGATTCTTTTCCACCCTGGAATAATTCATCTGTGCTGGCTGGTACAAATGCATGGGCAATTTCTTGATAACGGTATTTGCCTTGTGCTTTAAGCTGAGCCTGGTAAGCGCAGTTTAAATCGATCACTTGATTGTTTACAATTGCACCGGCGCGGATGTGTCCGTCTGCTGTAAAATTGACTAATTTCATTAATCGTCCTCCTAATTATAATTATAGAGAATCAAGTTCACTATTTATATAAAAATATTAATCTCTTGTAAAAATGTTGTCAATATTTTTTGTTTTCAGAAATATCCATGTAGAAATAAAAAACTCCCACCTTTAAAAGCAGGCGGGAAAAGATTTTTAAGGTTATTCACTTGAAACGGATTCGGAAAAACCGTATTGAGAGGAAATTTCCTTGCTGATGTTGATAATGTATCGGCTGACCGGATGATCCGATGAAGTGGGAATAGTTTGCGTATAGCCGACAATGGTGATTGCCCCCAGTAATTCCTTTTCAAAATTTAAAATTGGGACGCTGAAGGAAGATACATGGGTTACTAATGGTTCAATTTTTGAGACAAAATAAGTTTTTCTTGCCGTTTCGAATTCTTTTTGCAGTTCTTTTAATTGTGCTTCATTCAATTTTTCCATTTCGGAATCAAGCCATTTTTTGACCAGTTCATTATGGAAGGAAGCAAAAATGACTCCGGTAGATGAATGTAAAGGCAAGTTTGTTCCAATTTGCGCACCGATGTTAATTCCATATAATGCGTCTGAAATATAGGAAACCAGAGGACCGCCGACGGATGGCACCGCAAGTAGGGCGGTAAGACCGGTTTTCTCGCTGATTTTTTTCAAATACGGAATCACCACTTCCACGATTGAAGTTTGTCCCTGGGCAAGATTCCCCAATTGAATCAATTTATGTCCCAAAGAATAAGTATTGTCGGGATTTCGCTGAATCGCCCCGAATTCATGCAAGGTTGTCAAATATTTGTGCAAATTGCTTTTGGTCATTGATGTGATGTTTTGTATTTCTGAAAATTTCAATGGCTTATTATGGGTTGCGATGATTTCTAAAATGTTTAAACCGATTTCTAATGATTGAATCTTGTTTTCTTTTGACATAATATTCCTCCAACTACATCTGATGTCCGATATTATAGCAAATAATTGATTTAGAAAGAAATTTTAGAATTTTTCGATTTAAATATTGACGGATTGTATTATAAAGTTTTCTTAAAGAGAACGCTGTTCTCTAAAAATGGAACGATTGATTCAAACAAAGGGGTGGAGTTTTTTATGTCAAAAATTAGTGATGTGATTGTAGTAGGCGGTGGAATCGGGGGATTAGCCGCTGCTTTAGCTGCAAATGATGCGGGGAAATCTGTTGCGGTATTTGAACAGGCGCCGGAATTTGGAGAAGTGGGGGCAGGTCTGCAATTGGCGCCGAATGCACTTGAAGTGTTGGATCGCTTCGGGGTAAAGGAAGAAATATTAAAATATGCCGTATTGCCAAAAAGATTAGTATTAAAGGATATTTATTCAGGAAAAGAAGTGGCATCCCTTGATTTGGGAGAGGGATTCCAAAAAGAGTTTGGCCAACCTTATATCGTAATGCACCGTTCCGATTTGCACCGTGTGCTCTTTGAAGCATGTCAAAAACGGAAAAACATCAAATTTTTCACAAACTCAAGAATTCAAACTGCGGAACAGGAAAATGGCACTGTTACAATCATTTCTGAGAAAGGCGACAGATATTCAGCGGATGCCGTTATTGGTGCGGATGGGGTAAAATCGAATCTTCGCAAATTATTTGTTGACGATGCCCCGGTGAACTCGGAGTATGTGGCGTATCGTGGAACGATTCCGATCGAAGAAGTGAAAGATCAAGTGACGTTGGATGATGTGATTATGTGGATTGGTCCAAATCTTCACTTGGTGCAATATCCGATCCGCCGCGGAGAATTATTCAATCTGGTAGTGGTTTTCAAATCTTACGATACATCCGTGGAAGATTGGGGAACGCCGGAAGAATTATTCCGCCGCTTTGAAGGGGCGCATCCGGATGCACATTATTTATTAAAATTCATCAATCGCCAGTTCAAATGGCAGATGTTTGACCGGGAACCGATTGACACTTGGTCAAAAGGCAATATAACATTGCTTGGAGATGCGGCTCATGCGATGTTGCAATATCTTGCACAAGGCGGCGTTCAAGCGCTTGAAGATGCTTGGTGCCTAAGAGAAAAACTGATCGAATGCGATACGTATGAAGAAGCGTTTAAAAAATATGAAAAAATCCGCGCTCCCCGTGCCGGCATGGTTCAACGTAGTGCCCGCAAGTGGGGGGAAATTATCCATGCGGAAGATGAAGTGTTAAAAATGGTGCGGGATGCAGTGTTCGAAAGACATAAACCTACAGATTATCATGTCGTAGACTTCCTATACGGCATTTTTAAAAAAGAAAAGGAAGTGTCCGGCATTCAGTGATATATGGAACAAAAATGAGGCTGGGACAAAACCCCCTCTAAAATGGAAACAGCTCATGAAATTTTGGAATGAAAATTCATGAGCTGTTCTTCATTTTTTCAATAAAAAATAAGGACCTCTTCTGTTAAAATTAAGTTACCACCAAAACTAACAGAAAGAAGGGTCCTTATGTTTAAATATTATAACATGAATCAATTAGTTT
>NZ_JBHSNQ010000072.1:0-35761 GCF_042655065.1 Ureibacillus suwonensis | reverse complement strand
GGGTTGGAAAGTCTTGAAGCTCGTTATGAAAACTTGCGTCAATTATCTTAATTGAACCGCCGTATACGGAACCGTACGTACGGTGGTGTGAGAGGACGGGAGTTAATCGCTCCCTCCTACTCGATCTTATAATTCTTATTAAAATTATAAGGTTTATATTGACAAGGAAAATGCGGTCCAGTAAAATGATAAACAATTCCAACCTATAAAGTTGGTATTTAGTTGGCAGAGGAAAATTTTCCCGTCTTATCACGAAAAAATAGGTTTTTTCGAGAAAAACAATTCCAACTAAAAAACTCAGAATATGTTATTGACTAATAAAGTCGAAAAATGTAGAATCATATCATAGTAATTTAATCATATTTATTGGATTAGTTAAATTCCTTTTCTTATTGAAAGGTTGTGAAAATTTCCGTGAAAGAACTATTTATCAAAACGGAAGAACAACGGAAATGGTTGGAAAAATTGAAAACATTGGAGCTGCCTATTAAAGAACGCGCCCAAGTAAACGATGAACAATCGCTTTTCCCCCATGACAATATAAACAAATTGCGTGAAATTGGTTATACAAAAGTGACGCTCCCAAAAGAATATGGCGGTGATGGATTCAACATTTATGATGCCATCTTACTGCAAGAAACCTTGGGCACTTATGATGGAAGCACAGCCCTTTCCATCGGTTGGACGCTGCTTACGGTAGGGGATGTTTACGAAACGAAAAGCTGGCCAAAAGAGAAACTGGATGAATTTGCGGAAGCTGTGGCAAAAGGGGCGATCATCAACAAAATCGTCAGCGAAGTCATCACAGGGAGCCCGATCCGCGGAGGACGTCCCGGAACGAGCGCTGTGAAAAAGGGCAATAAGTGGGTCATCAACGGCCGCAAAGCCTATGCCACTTGTTCGCCGGAATTGGATTATTTTTTGGTGACCGCTTGGATTCCGGAGATTGAAAGCACCGGAAACTTTTTAATCCATAAAGATGCAGCAGGGCTATCCATCGAGGAAACATGGGATACCGTTGCCATGAAAGCGACGGGAAGCCATGATTTGGTATTGGAAAATGTGGAAGTGGATGAATCCGACCTGGTGGAAATTCCGAATTACCAAACGGGATTTAAATTGAATGGCTGGTTGTTGATCATTCCGGCAACTTATCTCGGCATCGCCCAGGCGGCCCGCGACTATGCGGTGGAATTTGCCAACCAACATTCGCCAAACAGCATTCAAGGAACCATTGCCACTTTGCCGAATGTGCAATCACTTATCGGGGAAATCGATTTGCTTCTTGCACAAGCACGCTTCACCCTTTACGGCGCAGCCCAAAGCTATATCGAATTAATCAACAAAGGAAATCTTGCTGCACAAGAGGCGGGCAACATCGTCAATGCGGTGAATGTTGCCAAATATACGGTAACCAATAATGCGATTGCCATCGTCGACAAAGCGATGAGAGTTGTGGGGGCAAAAAGCTTGCAGCGCAACAATCCGTTGCAGCGCTATTATCGCGATGTCCGCGCAGGTCTTCATAATCCGCCTATGGATGATTTGACAATAAAAAAATTGGCGGAATCAGCATTAAAATTATAAATTTAATCATAATTAGGAGGAATCAACAATGAAGTTGAAAAAATTATTGAAATTAGGGGCTATCGGTTTACTTGCGGCTTCACTGGCTGCCTGCGGAGGAGAAGATGCTTCCGATTCGGAAAATAAAAAAGCGGAAGAATCCGGTTCAGATGTGAAAAAAGTAAAAGTGGCCTATGCAATTTCCTGGAAGCCGATTACATACCAAGATGAAAAAGGCAATCCTGCCGGCTATGAATTGGATATGTTGAGACTAGTGGATGAAAAACTGGAAGACTATGAATTTGAATATATCGGAACAACAGATGACGATCTACTCATCGGGGTCGAACAAGGCAAATATGATTTGGGTGTCAAAAACATTTTCTATACGGATGAAAGAGCGGAAAAATACATTTTCCCTAAAGAATTTACAGGACTCAGCAGCGTTGGTCTATTGTTGAAAAAAGAAAATGCCAATATTAAAGATTTATCCGATTTTGCAGCTGCCGGTTTGGAACTTGCGCCGATTGCCGCCAATAATGCCCAATACACAGTGGTGGCGAAATACAACGAAGAACATCCTGACAATCCAGTGAAATTGGTGGCAGGCGATACGTTTGCTGTGGATGTTGTGCAATGGGTGAATGAAGGACGTGCAGATGGCGGAATTGCTTTGGAGCCGGTGGTCGACAAACAAATAAACGATCCGGAAGGTCCATATCATAATTTGAAAGATGAATTGGTATATAACGAATTTACAGTGATTAAAACTTGGACGCTGTTTAACAAAAACCAACAAGAATTGGCAAATGCTTTTGATGAAGCGGTAAAAGAAATCAAACAAACGGATGCACTCAATAAATTGATGGTAAAACATTATGGCCGCGACTTATTTGAAGTGCTGAAAAAAGTGGAAGCTGAGTCTAAATAACTCGTGATGGGCTGTTGGGTAGATCACCTTACAGCCTTATTTTTTAAGTCGATAGGGGTGAAAGGATGTTTTTTGAAAAGTACTTTGATATCGATTATTTATGGGGAGCTTTTCCTCAACTCTTGCCCTACTTGAAAATCACTTTTGCGGTGGCGGGATTGGCGGTGCTATTTGGCACTTTGCTCGGTTTGTTGCTGGCCTTTATGAAAATGGGGAAAAGCAAAATGTTGCAGATCGTTGCCCATGGTTATACAACGGTTATGCGTTGCACCCCTTCCATCGTGCTGTTGTTCCTTGTTTACTACGGTGTTCCTTTCTTATCGGAAGCATTGTTTCACATTCATTTGCAGGATATTTACACAGGGGTGTTTGTTGTCATCACATTCTCCCTGCAATTTGCGGCGATGATGTCGGAAGTGATCCGTTCCGCCATCCTGGCCATTGATAAAGGACAGTTTGAAGCGGCAGTAAGTGTGGGGTTAACGCCTTGGCAAGCTTACAGACGGATCATCTTCCCCCAAGCTTTTGTCGTAGCCCTTCCAAACTTCGGAAATGGCCTCATTGCCATCTTGCAAGAAGGGGCATTGGCGTATACCATCGGATTCATCGATATTGTGGGGAAAGCGAATCTCATTATTTCCAGCAACTTCAATTCCCATGCACTGGAAATTTACATCGCTTTAGCCGTCATTTATTGGGTGATTTCGATCGTCATTGAAAAAGTATTTGACCTTTTAGAAAAAGCGTTCAGCAAAGGTTCGCGTTCAATTAAAGCATCGTAGGAGGTGGAGAGCGGATGCTGGATATGGAATTTCTCGTTGATACATTTTTTGTTGCCTTGTCCGGGGTGCCAGTGGCATTGCTTGTGACCATTGTTTCCTTGTTGATTGCATTGCCGGTGGGATTTTTGCTTGCATTGACGAGAATCAATAAGATTCCCGTTTTGAATCAGCTGGCAAAAATCTATGTTTCTTTCGTCCGGGGCACGCCTGTGATTATACAAATCTTTGTTTTATATAGCTTTATTCCGATTGTTTTAAATATGACCTTTGAAAAATACGGCATCGATTATGAAGTGTATAAGATTCATCCAATCTGGTATGCCTTCGTGATTTTCGCTTTCAATAAATCCGCCGTACTAATAGAAGTGTTCCGCTCCGCATTATCGACGGTGGAGAAGGGGCAATTGGAAGCGGCGTATTCAGTGGGGCTCACGACAGCCCAGGCATACCGGAGAATCATCATCCCCCAGGCTCTTGTCTCCGCATTGCCGAATCTTGCGACAACGACAGTAAACTTGATTAAAGCTACCTCATTGGGGTATGCCATTTCCTTGCAGGAGATCACGTTAAAGGCAAAAGTGGCGGCCAACTTCGGCTATAACTATTTGGAAGCATACATCGACATTTTCATCGTCTATTTGATCCTTTGTATTGCCGTTGAACAATTGTTCAAGTATTTAGAAAAACGATTGAGCCGATACAAAGTGGCAAGCGTTTAAAGGAGGCACAATATGCTGGAAATTAGAGGAATCCATAAATCCTTTGGAAAAAACGAAATATTAAAAGGGGTAGATTTGACGATCAATAAAGGGGACGTGGTCGTCATCCTTGGCCCGAGCGGTTCCGGGAAAACGACGCTGCTCAGATGCATCAACTTTTTGGAAAGAGCGGATCAGGGAACGGCAAAATACGGGGATCTGGAAGTGGATTTGAAACATGCGAAGAAAAAAGAAGTGCAAGAGGTGCGGAAAAAAACGGCTTTCGTCTTCCAAAACTACAATTTATTCAATAATAAAACGGCCATTGAAAATGTCATGGAAGGATTGGTCGTTGCCCGCAAAGTGCCGAAACAACAAGCGCGGGAAATGGCGAAAAAAGCATTGGATAAAGTGGGGTTATCCGATAAATACGACTATTATCCAAGCCAGCTGTCAGGAGGCCAGCAACAACGGGTCGGAATCGCCCGTGCCGTTGCGTTGAACCCGGACATCATCCTATTTGACGAGCCGACTTCCGCCCTTGACCCGGAACTTGTTGGAGAAGTGCTGAATACGATGAAGGAAATTGCAAAAGAAGGCACGACGATGCTTGTTGTGACCCACGAAATGGGCTTTGCCAAAGATGTGGCGAACAAGGTGATTTTCATGGACGGCGGAGTGATTGTGGAAGAAGGGACGCCTCATGACATCTTTGTTGCGCCGAAAGAGGCCAGAACGAAACAATTCTTGCGCCGCGTATTGCCAGGTTCCTTCGATTATGAAATCTAAAGGAGAAACGCCCTCAATTGGAAGTTTTGAGGGCGTTTTTTCTTATTTTTCATATTCAACCTATGATTTGATTGGGAATTCGCTATAATAAAAAATATTGAACATTTTGAAACATTATGTAGTCAGAAAAAAGGGTTGCATTTCTCGTTGGTTGCGGGAGATGTTTATTTTTAATGAAGAGTTCAATGGAGGAAATATGGAAACTTTTCTTAACTATTTGAAGTGGGCAGAGGATGTGGAATGAAGAAAAAGATGTTTCTCGCATATGGTTCCACTTTTCTTCTATTATTGGTGAGCATCTGGCTTGGCATATCGGTTGGCACTGTCGACATTCCCTTTTCCGCTTTATGGGATCAAGAAAGCAATCCCAGAGCTTACAGCATTTTATGGAATATCCGCATGCCCCGCGTGATGCTTGCCGGGCTTGTCGGCGCGTCCCTTGCCATTGCCGGGGCAGCCTTCCAGGGATTGTTAAGAAATCCGTTGGCGGATCCGTATACGATCGGCGTTTCATCGGGTGCTTCGGTCGGGGCAATCTCCACGATTTTTTTCGGCATCTCCTTGCCGATGCTCGGTTCCTATACCCTCGCCATGTTTGGGATACTTGGGGCCTTTATCACACTGTTGGTCGTCATCGCTTTTGCGCGCCTTGTCGATAAATCGATGAAAATGGAAACCCTGATATTGACGGGAGTCATTTTCAGCTCCTTTTTGTCCTCCTGCATTTCCTTATTGACCGCCTTGTCCCATGAAGAATTGAAGGCCGTTGTGGGCTGGCTGCTTGGAAGTGTGGCCATGCGCGGGTGGTCTTATGTATACATACTCGTTCCTTTTTTGATTCTCGGTTCGGCGATTTTATGGTTCAACCGGAGAGAATTGAACGTGATGATGTATGGAGATGAGCGGGCGACTTCCCTAGGCGTGAATGTCGTCCGGAGAAAATATGCCGTGCTGATTGGCGGATCCGTGTTGACGGGAGCCGCTGTCAGCGTTTCGGGAACAATCGGGTTTGTCGGTTTGGTGGTGCCGCACATCACCCGGATGGTTTGGGGAACGGATCACCGCCATCTGTTGCCGCTATCGTTTTTGAATGGCGCGACATTGTTGATTGTCTGCGATTTGGTGTCCCGGACCATTGTGGCGCCGCAGGAATTGCCGATCGGCGTGGTCACCGCCTTTATCGGTGCACCGGTGTTTGCTTATATATTCTTTAAACAGCGACGAAAGTAGTGAGGGGGGATACGGGTGCTGAAGGTAGAACATATTTCCGGCGGCTATCATCAAACCCCGATTATTCATGATGTGTCCTTTCAAGTGAATCAAGGGGAGTTCCTCGGCATACTGGGTCCGAACGGGTGTGGGAAGTCCACTCTGATCAAAATGATCAGCGGCATTTTGAAACCATCTTCAGGAACGGTCGCCATTGATGATGTGTCCATCGAAAAGCTTTCTTCCCGGGAACTGGCGAAAAAGATGACGGTGTTGCCGCAAATACAAAGCAACGCCTTTTCGACGACCGTCCGGGAAACCGTTGAAATCGGCCGTTATCCTCATCAGTCCGGATTTTTCTCCAGCTGGTCGGAGGAGGACGAAAAAGCGGTCCAAAAAGCGATGGAACTGACGGATGTATTGAAATATGCAGATAAGAATTTGGAGTTTTTATCCGGCGGGGAAAGGCAGCGGGTGTTCATTGCCCAGGCTTTGGCCCAATCTTCCCGGCTGCTCATATTGGATGAACCGACAAACCACCTGGATATCGCCCACCAAAAACAAATATTGGATATGATTCGCCGGGAAGTGACGGAAAATGGATTGACCGTTGTTGCGGTTTTTCATGATATCAATTTGGCGTCCCTCTATTGCGACCATTTGCTATTGATGGAAGCGGGAAGGGTAAGGGCATATGGCGAGCCCCATGAAGTCATTATTGATCGGCAAATCATGGAAGTGTATGATGCGCGCATATCAACGCAAGCCCATCCGGAGAAGCCGAAACCGCAAATGTCCATTTTGCCGGATTTTGATGAACAGACGAAGGAAAAAATGGTTTCTTTATCCAATATACAAAAGGGTGATGATTACATCGCCTTCATTGCGGATTTTCCTTTAAAAGTGCTGTCTTCCGCGGTGCATAATGCCGGTCTTGGATGGTACAGGGCATTCATCAATCGGACGGTTCCGCCCGAGTACGATATCGAAAATGTAAAAAATGAATTTCTGCATTATATCGTTCATCATGGGTTTTCCCCGACGAATACAGTGGGAATGATGACGGCGGTGGATACGAAAAAAGCGGTGATGAAAGAATACCCTGCATCTTTCGGAAGCTTGATCGTCATTGTGACGGCCGGCGTGGGCAATGCCATCGATGTTTCCCATGCATACGAACGGAAGGCATTTCAACCTATCGGCACCATCAATACATGGGTGGTCATCAATGGGAAATTGTCCGATGAAGCCTTCGTGCAGGGGATGATGACCGCAACGGAAGCGAAATCGAAAGCCCTTCAATCTGAAAATGTCATGGATAAATTATCGAACACCATTGCCACAGGAACACCGACGGACAGTCTCCTTATTGCCGCAACGCAACAGGGGGAATATATGCAATATGCGGGACCTCTTACAGAAGTCGGAAAAATGATCGGCAAAGGGGTTTATGAAGCGACGGTGGAAGCCATTCAAATTTACAAAAGGGAGATGGAACAATGAAAATTTACACGAAAACAGGGGATCAAGGAAAAACGAGTTTGATTGGAGGACGTGTTTCCAAAGATCATCTCCGGGTGGAAGCTTATGGAACAATCGATGAATTGAATTCCTTTATTGGAAAAGCGGTGACGGAATTGGATCCCGGCAAATTCAAAGATATCCTCGGAGATCTTGAAACAATCCAACATGAACTTTTTGATTGCGGCGGAGATTTGGCCAACGTGATGAAAGAGAGAAAGTATAAATTGCAGGAAGCTTCTGTGGAGGCGCTGGAAAAACGCATCGATGCGCTTTCCGAAGAATTGCCGCCTTTGAAGCGTTTCATATTGCCGGGAGGGTCACCGGCAGCAGCGACGCTCCATATTGCGCGCACGGTGACGAGACGGGCTGAGCGCCAAGTGGTGAAGTTGATGAATGAGGAAGAAGAAGTGCCAGGAGTGATTCAAAAATATTTAAACCGTCTATCGGACTACTTTTTTGTGGCCGCCCGTGCCGTGAATTTCCGGTTGAACGTGAATGATGTGGAGTATATCCGGGGCGGAGACGTGTTTAGATGATACTGAGAAAGAAAATCCGGGCATTCTTTGGTGTGAATTTGCCCGGATTTTTCTCATTTACGCGCGAATATCGGTGATTTTTGCTGTTTCTTTAATGAACCTTCCAGATTTATCATATGTAATTAATATAAATTTTATAGTATGATAATTTCAAACAGCGAAAAATTTAGAAATTTTCGAATAGTTGTTGACTGAATGCTCATTCATATTTTAAAATGAAGCATATAAACGGATAAAGTAAGAGGGATGTGTTCAAGCAATAATACTAGGGGGGAGTAGAAATGAATGGTCTATTGCTGGCGAACTTGATATTATTCATCGCCGTTGTCGTGTATGCGGTTTCTTTGTTTGCATATGCAGTAATTACGAGATTACAATATATCAAGCTCGGAAAACCGGAAGAGTTGAATTTGAGTTTTAAAGATCGATTCGAAAATTTCTGGGTCAATGTGCTTGGACAAAACAAGTTGTTCAAAGATCGTAAAAGCGGTATCATGCACCTTGTTTTGTTTTATGCATTCTTTATCATTCAGTTGGGATTAATTGAATTAATTATAAAAGGTTATGTTCCAGGCTATACATTCCCTCTGGGCAGTTTTCATGAATTTTTCACTTTCATGCAAGAGTGGACCATGTTTTTCATGCTATGTGCGTTGATTTACGCCGCTTATCGCCGTTATGGCGAAAAGCTCACGCGCTTGCAATGGAAACGGGATAAGAAAGCCGCTTTCGTCTATATTGCACTGATCACATTATGTATTTCCATTTTCCTTGCTTTGGGCTTTGAAACGGTGGCCCATGGAGATGAACCGAACTTTGTGATTGCTCCGTTTTCAGGTTTCATTGCGCTGATTTTTGGCGGCTTGAGCCCGGATGTGGCGAATGCGCTCTTTTATGCATTCTGGTGGGTGCATATGCTTGCGGTGTTCACATTCCTGGTATTTGTGCCCCAATCCAAGCAATTCCATGAAGTGTTTGTCACAATCGGCGCCTTCTTTAAAAGAGCCGGAAAAGCGGGCCGTCTTCGCAAAATCGACTTTGAAGCGGAAGAAGAAGCGGAATCCTTCGGGGTTGGAAAAATTCAAGATTTTACCCGCATTCAATTGTTGGATTTATATTCTTGCGTGGAGTGCGGACGCTGTACGAATATGTGCCCGGCAACCGGCACAGGAAAAATGCTTTCGCCAATGGATCTGATCGTCAAATTGCGTGACCATTTGACTTATACCGGTGCGGTGGTGACGAAGAAAAAGCCATGGGTGCCGACATTTGTTTGGAATCAGACAAAAGGGAACCAATTGGCTATGGCGGCAGGCGCGGAAGGTGCAAACATTGAAGAAATCTATTCGCCTTCTTTGATCGGCGATGTCATTACAGAAGAAGAAATTTGGGCTTGCACAACTTGCCGGAACTGTGAAGATCAATGTCCGGTCATGAACGAGCATGTGGATAAAATTATCGATTTGCGCCGTTATTTAACGATGACGGAAGGAAGAATCAATCCGGATGCCCAACGCGCATTGAACAATATTGAACGCCAAGGAAATCCATGGGGTCTGAACCGCAAAGAAAAGGAAAACTGGCGCGATCTTGATCCGACAGTCCATATTCCGACAGTCAAAGAAGCCAAAAAATCCGGTGAAGGTTTCGAATATTTATTCTGGGTCGGTTCCATGGGTTCATTCGACAACCGTTCACAAAAAATCGCGTTATCTTTTGCCCGCCTATTAAATGCGGCAGGCGTGAAGTTTGCCATTTTGGGTAACAAAGAGAAAAACTCCGGCGATACGCCAAGACGCCTTGGAAACGAATTCTTATTCCAAGAATTGGCGCAAGAAAACATCAGCGAATTCGAAAAATATGACGTGAAAAAGATCGTGACCATCGATCCGCACGCATACAACATTTTCAAAAACGAGTACAAAGATTTCGGATGGGAAGGGGAAGTGTACCACCATACGGAATTGTTGTACAAGTTGATCCAAGAAGGAAAATTGGTGTTGAACCACCGTGTGGATGAAACGATCGTCTTCCATGATTCCTGCTATTTGGGCCGCTACAACAACGTGTATGATGCACCGCGGGAAATTTTAAAATCCATTCCTGGCGTGCAGTTGGTTGAAATGGAACGCAACCGCGAAACAGCGATGTGCTGCGGTGCCGGTGGAGGACTCATGTGGATGGAAGACCGTGTGGGTAACCGCATCAATGTGGCCCGTACGGAACAGGCCCTTGCCACAAACGCATCCGTCATTTCAGCGGGATGCCCGTACTGCTTGACGATGCTTACAGACGGTACGAAAGCAAAAGAAGTGGAAGATCAAGTGAAAACATATGATGTGTGCGAATTGTTGGAACGCTCTGTTTTTGGCGAAAGAGTGAAAGAAGAAGCAGCAGAAGAAACAGTTGCTGTGGAGGAAGAAACTGTAGAATTGCAATAAGCGGTAAGAGTGGATGGAGGAAACGGAAGATTTCCCCATTCGCTCTTTTCAAATGAAACTGGACGATGCGTTTTTTTGCATAGGGTGAGGATCAAAGTTGACTTTCTGCAACAATAGTCAGCGGAAATGGGAATAATATACTAAAATAATAAATTGTTTGAAAAATAAGAAAAATAGAATTGCTAATCTTCTATAATTTCAGTAAAATAGAAAGGAAGGCAACGAAAAGGAGTTCTAAACGGCTCCGTTTTTTCTTAAATTAATACCGAGCGAGCGTTCACTCGATTAATTATTTATTTTCTCTTTTTTGTAATTTATTTCTATTTTTTGATTCGTTGAATCGGAGAAAGGTACGTTTAAACAAAGGGGTGGAATTTTTGAAATCAGTCATTTTAGAAGGGGCAAGAACGCCTTTCGGAAAATTTGGAGGCGCTTTATCGTCACTTTCCGCTTCCGATCTTGGCGGTATCGCCATTAAAGAAGCATTGAAACGGGCGGCTGTTCAACCGGATCAGGTGGATGAAGTCATTATGGGAACGGTTCTGCAAGCGGGGCAAGGCCAAATTCCTTCCCGCCAGGCAGCCAACAAAGCGGGCATTCCATGGTCTGTGAAAACGGAAACGATCAACAAAGTATGCGCTTCGGGGATGAGAAGCGTGACCCTTGCAGACCAATTGATCCGTCTTGGGGAAGAAGAAGTGATCGTTGCCGGCGGTATGGAATCCATGTCCAATGCTCCGTATTATTTGCCAAAAGCCAGATGGGGATTAAGAATGGGAGACGCCTCTGTCATTGATGGCATGGTGTATGACGGTTTATCTTGTTCTTTCCATCCGGAGAAAGTCCATATGGGAACATACGGAAACAGCACAGCGAAAGATTTCAACATTTCAAGGGAAGAACAGGATGCTTGGGCATTCAGAAGCCACAAGCGGGCAATTGAAGCGATGGATGAGGGGAAATTTGCCGAGGAAATCGTTCCTGTGGAAGTGCGCACGCGCAAAGAGACCATCATCGTGAAGGAAGATGAAGCGCCACGCAGAGATACATCTTTGGAAGCGCTAGCAAAGCTGCGTCCTGCTTTTGACAAAGACGGGTCCATCACCGCCGGAAATGCGCCGGGAGTAAACGATGGTGCCTGTGCGCTTGTATTGATGAGCGAAAAGAAAGCGAAAGAAGAAGGACGTACACCACTTGCTTATGTGCTCGCCCATGCGGAAGTGGCTGTTGAGCCGGAAAACTTCCCGCAAACGCCAGGACTTGTGATCCAGGAAATTCTGAAGAAAACAAACAAGTCGATTGAAGAAGTGGACTTGATTGAAATTAATGAAGCCTTTGCGGCCGTGGCCCTTGTCAGCAACCAAATTGCAGGGCTTGATCCGGACAAAGTCAATGTCAACGGAGGAGCGGTTGCATTGGGCCATCCGATCGGCGCTTCAGGAGCAAGAATCATCTTGACTCTCTGCTATGAATTGAAACGCCGTGGCGGAGGAATCGGCATTGCGGCCATTTGCTCCGGCGGTGGCCAAGGGGATGCCATCATGGTGGAAGTGCCAAAAAATTAATTTCACATAAATGGGGGATACGATATGGCAATTCAGAAAGTAATGGTTGTAGGCGCTGGACAAATGGGTTCCGGCATCGCACAAGTTTGCGCAACAGCAGGATTTGAAGTAAAACTGAACGACATTAAAGAGGAATTTTTTGAGAGAGGTCTTGCGACAATTACGAAAAACTTGTCCCGTGATGTGGAGAAGGGACGCAAAACGGAAGAGGAAAAAGAAGCGATTTTAAATCGGATTACAAAATCGCTCAGCCTGGAAGATGCCCATGACGTGGACATCGTCATCGAAGCGGCTGTTGAAAACATGGAAATCAAGCAATCGATTTTTAAACAACTGGATGAAATCGCACCAGAACATGCCATTCTTGCAACGAATACTTCATCCCTTCCAATTACGGAAATTGCGGCGGTGACAAAACGCCCTGAAAAAGTGATCGGCATGCACTTCATGAATCCGGTGCCTGTCATGAAGCTTGTGGAAATCATCCGTGGCCTTGCAACAGCTGATGAAGTATATAAAACCGTTGAACAAATGTCCGTTGATTTGGGCAAAACACCGGTGGAAGTGAACGATTTTCCAGGATTCGTATCAAACCGTGTCCTTCTTCCAATGATCAATGAAGCGATTTATGCATTGTATGAAGGGGTTGCAACAAAAGAAGCGATTGATACGGTTATGAAACTGGGCATGAACCACCCAATGGGCCCGCTGCAACTGGCGGATTTCATCGGATTGGATACATGCTTGTACATTATGGAAATCTTGCATGAAGGATTGGGAGACAGCAAATACCGTCCTTGTCCTCTGCTCCGTAAATACGTGGCGGCCGGTTGGTTAGGCAAGAAAACAGGCCGTGGCTTCTACACTTACGAATAAGGAGTGGAAGCGGATGAATCTGAACTTCAGCGAAGAACAACTGATGATGCGTGATATGGTTCGTGATTTTGCGCAAAAGGAGATTGCGCCGTTCGTTGAAAGAATGGAAGCGGGGGAGTTCCCGAGGCCTGTTTTGAACAAGATGGCAGAACTCGGGTTGATGGGAATCACCGTTCCGGAATCGTATGGCGGTTCAGGGATGGACTTCACTTCCTACATCATCGCCATCAACGAGCTCTCCAAAGTGAGCGCGGTTATCGGTGTGATTTTATCCGTCCACACTTCCGTAGGCACAAACCCGATTCTTTATTTTGGAAGTGAAGAGCAGAAACAGAAATATGTTACGAAGTTGGCGAAAGGCGAGTATTTGGGAGCCTTCTGCCTGACAGAACCATCGGCGGGAAGCGACGCGGCTTCCCTAAGAACAAGGGCTGAGAAAAAAGGCGACCGATACATCATCAACGGTTCAAAAATCTTCATCACCAATGGCGGGGAAGCGGATGTGTATATCGTCTTTGCCAAAACGGATCCATCAAAAGGTGCCAAAGGAGTTACGGCTTTCATTGTCGAAAAAGGAACACCTGGCCTCATCATCGGGAAAGATGAAGAGAAAATGGGGCTGCATGGTTCCAGAACAGTGGAAATGAGCTTTGAAAATATGGAAGTGCCGGAAGAAAACCGCCTCGGCGAAGAAGGGGAAGGCTTTAAAATCGCGATGGCGAACTTGGATGTGGGCCGCATCGGGATTGCAGCCCAAGCACTTGGCATTGCGGAAGCGGCTTTGGAGGCGGCGGTACAGTATGCCAATGAGCGCCATCAGTTTGGAAAGCCGATCATTGCCAATCAAGGGGTAGGCTTTAAGATCGCCGATATGGCAACGGCGGTGGAAGCGGCAAGACTTCTTGTGTACCGTGCGGCGGATTTGCGTTCAAAAGGGCTTCCTTGCAGCAAAGAAGCATCGATGGCGAAGCTGTTTGCATCCCAAACGGCGCGGGAAGTGGCGATTGAAGCGGTGCAAGTTTTTGGCGGATATGGTTACACAAAAGACTATCCGGTGGAACGCTATTTCCGCGACGCCAAGATTACCGAAATCTATGAAGGCACCAGCGAGATTCAAAGAATTGTAATCAGCAAACATTTATAGAGAAAGAAAGGGTGCCGGGTATCCGGCACTCGGAAATATGAAGGAGGACTTTGAATGAATTTCCAATTATCCGAAGAACACCAACAACTACGGGAAATGATAAGAGATTTCGCAGAAAATGAAGTTGCGCCAACAGCAAAAGAACGTGATGAAGAAGCGCGTTTTGACAGAGAAATTTGGGATAAAATGGCGGAGCTTGGCCTTACAGGAATTCCTTGGCCGGAAGAATACGGCGGTGCCGGTTTTGACTATTTGGCTTATGTCATCGCGGTGGAAGAATTGTCCCGCGTATGCGCATCCACGGGGGTAACTTTATCTGCCCATACATCCCTTGCCGGCTGGCCTGTTTACAAATTCGGTACGGAAGAACAAAAGCAAAAATACCTTCGTCCGATGGCGGAAGGGAAAAAAATCGGCGCATACTGCTTAACTGAGCCGGGTTCAGGCAGTGACGCGGGCGGCATGAGAACGACAGCTGTTTTGGATGGGGATGAATATGTCATCAACGGTTCCAAAATCTTCATCACCAACGGCGGCATTGCCGACATCTATATCGTCTTTGCATTGACAAATCCGGAAGCGAAAACGAGAGGGGTTAGCGCGTTCATCGTCGAATCCAGCTTCCCAGGTTTCCAAGTAGGGAAAAAAGAAGATAAAATGGGTATCCGTTCGTCACCTACTGCAGAAATCATCTTTGACAACTGCCGCGTGCCAAAAGAAAACTTGCTTGGAGAAGAAGGGCAAGGATTCAAAATCGCCATGCAAACGTTGGATGGAGGACGGAACGGTATCGCTGCCCAAGCGGTCGGAATTGCCCAAGGCGCGTTGGATGCAGCCGTTGAATATGCGAAAAACCGCGAACAATTCGGAAAACCGATCGTTGCAAACCAAGGCGTTTCTTTCAAATTGGCGGATATGGCTACAGCTGTTGAAGCATCAAGATTACTCACATACCAGGCGGCTTGGCTGGAATCCAACGGCTTGCCTTATGGTAAAGCGAGCGCAATGGCGAAATTGATGGCGGGAGACACAGCGATGAAAGTGACGACAGAAGCCGTGCAAATCTTTGGCGGATATGGCTATACAAAAGAATATCCAGTGGAACGCTTCATGCGGGATGCAAAAATCACACAAATCTATGAAGGTACGCAAGAGATTCAAAGACTTGTAATCTCTCGCATGTTGACGAAGTAATCTATGAGCAAGAAGGAAAAAATTATCGTACAAACTTCCGTCAAAGATGAAGGCCTCATTGAATTAAGGCGCCAGCAAATCATTGAAGCGAGCGTGAAATTATTTAAGGAAAAAGGCTTTCATCGCGCAACGACAAGGGAGATTGCCAAAGCTGCCGGGTTTAGTATAGGAACCTTGTACGAATACATCCGGACAAAAGAAGATGTGCTCTACTTAGTTTGTGACCACATTTATAACAAAGTGACCGAGTGCTTGGAAGAGATTTCCACGAAAAATGGAACCTTGGAGGAATTGGAAGAAGCCATTCGGCAATATTTTCTGTTGATTGATCGCATGATCGATGAATTCACCGTCATGTATCAGGAAACGAAATCATTGCCGAAGGAAGCGATGCAATATGTTTTAGGGAAAGAGCTTGAGATGGTTTCGTTGTTTGAGAAGATCTTGCAATCTTGCGTAAAATCGGGGGAAATAGAGCTGACGGATCAAGAAATCTATTTGGCGGCAAACCATCTCGTCATCCAAGGCCAAAGCTGGGCATTCCGAAAATGGGCGTACCATAAGGAATACACCATCGAAGAATTTATTGCCATGCAAACGAGATTATTCTTGAAGGGGATTCTCCATTTTCGCGATTAATAAGGGAAAACACCGCTAATTGCATACGACCATTTCGTCTGCAAAGCGGTGTTTTTATCACCTTGGCTGTTCTCAAGCGGGTTTTCCTGCGGCACACGTTTTGCAAGTTTTATCACTGGGGGATATTGTTCATTTTTCAATGAAAGGGGTTAATCATATGGTTCAAGTTCAAGCAAAGGCAAATCGTTCAAAGACGGAAATTGATCGTCCGAAGACAGAGGTGTATCGTCCGAAACATCATGTCCGTTTTGTTACGGCATCCAGTCTGTTCGACGGACACGATGTATCGGTGAACATTATCCGAAGACTTCTTCAGGCAAGCGGAGCGGAAGTCATTCATCTTGGGCATAACCGCTCCGTGGAAGAAGTGGTGAATGCCGCAATCCAGGAAGATGTGCAAGCGGTGGCGGTGTCTTCCTACCAAGGCGGACACATGGAATACTTCAAATATATGTATGACTTGCTGAAGGAAAAAGGGGCGCCCCACATCAAGATTTACGGCGGCGGTGGAGGCGTGATTTTGCCGAGGGAAATCAAAGAGCTTCACGACTATGGAATCGCAGGGATTTTCTCTCCGGAAGACGGGTTGCGCCTCGGACTGCAAGGCATGATCAACGTGAAAATGAAAGGGGCGGACTTCTCCACACTGAGAGGCAATTACTTGGAGCTTCTTGAGGAGTTGTCGGCGGACCGTCCAGAAATTTTGGCGAACTTGATTACGGCAGCGGAAGTCGGTGGAGATCCGGAAATCGATGAAATGCTGAAACGGGCGCGCCAAAGATCGAAAGGCACTCCGGTCGTCGGCATTACGGGTACAGGAGGAGCCGGAAAATCTTCCTTGACGGATGAACTGGTGAGAAGATTCTTAAGGGAGTTCCCGGATAAACGAATCGCCATCATTTCCGTTGACCCGACGAAACAAAAAACGGGCGGTGCGTTACTTGGAGACCGCATCCGCATGAACGCCATTTTCGATAAGCGCGTCTACATGAGAAGCTTGGCAACACGCGGTTCCCGTTCGGAACTATCCGCTGCGATCGGCGATATTTTGGATGTGGTGAAAGCGGCCGGCTTTGATTTGATTCTTGTTGAAACAAGCGGAATCGGTCAAGGGGATGCGGAGATTACGAAATATACAGACCTGTCCATGTACGTCATGACAAGCGAATTCGGCGCACCATCCCAATTGGAAAAAATCGACATGATTGATTTCGCGGACTTGATCGCCATCAACAAATTCGAGAAAAAAGGTTCCGAAGATGCCCTTCGCCAAGTGCAAAAACAATATCAGCGGGCGCATGAATTATGGGATCAAAAGTTGGATGAAATGCCGATCTACGGCACAATCGCAAGCCAATTCAACGACAGAGGCACAAACGCTTTATTTGCAGCCCTTGTCAACAAAATCAATGAAAAATTCGGCTACAATTGGCAAACTTCTTACGAAATCGTTTCAACTACTGAAAAGCAGGACGTCATTATTCCAAATGACCGCCGATTCTATTTAAGGGAAATCGTCGAAACGGTCCGCAACTACCATAAGAAAGCGGAACAACAATCCGAGCTTGCCACAAGACTTTATCAAATCGAAGGAACCATCAAAGAACTTCAAGCGAAAAATCCGGATGCGGCTCTTATCAAATCCCTTGAATCATTGGCGGAAGGCATCAAAAATGAACTGACGCCGGAATCAAAACGCATTTTGGAAAACTGGGAGAAACTGAAAGAAGCCTACTCGGGGGATGAAATGGTCACAAAAGTGCGGGATAAAGAAATCCGTACATTGCTCACAACGACTTCTTTATCCGGAACGAAAATACCGAAAGTGGCATTGCCGAAATTCAAAGATTATGGCGAAATTTTGCGCTGGGTGTATAAAGAAAATGTGCCTGGTTCCTTCCCGTATACAGCGGGGGTATTCCCGTTCAAACGCCAAGGGGAAGATCCGAAACGCCAATTTGCCGGAGAGGGGACACCGGAACGCACCAATAAACGTTTCCATTATTTATCCAAAGATGATCCGGCAAAACGTTTATCCACGGCTTTCGACTCCGTCACATTATACGGGGAAGATCCGGCTGAGCGCCCGGACATTTTCGGGAAAATCGGCGAATCCGGGGTAAGCGTCTGCACATTGGATGACATGAAAAAACTGTTCGACGGCTTTGACTTGTGCGACCCGTCCACTTCCGTATCGATGACGATCAACGGTCCGGCACCGATTCTTTTGGCGATGTTCATGAACACGGCCATTGACCAACAGGTGAAGAAGAAAGAAAAAGAATTGGGCCGCATCTTGACATTAGAAGAATTCACGGAAGTGAAGGAAAAAACATTGCAAGTCGTCCGCGGAACAGTCCAGGCGGATATTCTGAAAGAAGACCAAGGCCAAAACACTTGCATCTTCTCGACGGAATTCGCCCTCCGCATGATGGGGGATATACAGGAATACTTTATTAAAAATAAAGTGCGCAACTACTATTCTGTATCCATCTCCGGCTATCACATTGCGGAAGCGGGGGCCAACCCGATTACCCAATTGGCCTTTACGCTGGCAAACGGCTTTACGTACGTGGAATATTATTTGAGCCGCGGCATGCACATTGACGATTTTGCACCGAATTTGTCCTTCTTCTTCTCAAACGGCCTTGATCCGGAATATACGGTGATCGGACGGGTGGCCCGCCGCATTTGGGCGATTGTGATGCGCGACAAATACGGTGCAAATGAACGCAGCCAAAAATTGAAATACCATATCCAAACATCCGGCCGCAGCTTGCATGCGCAAGAAATCGACTTCAACGATATCCGGACAACGCTTCAAGCATTGATGGCATTGCAGGATAACTGCAACTCGCTGCATACAAACGCATACGACGAAGCGATTACGACACCGACGGAAGAATCCGTAAGAAGAGCGATGGCCATCCAAATGATCATCACGAAAGAGCACGGTTTATCCAAAAATGAAAATCCATTGCAAGGCTCCTTCATCGTGGAAGAATTAACGGATTTAGTGGAAGAAAAAGTGCTTGAAGAATTTGAGCGCATCAATGACCGCGGCGGCGTGCTTGGCGCGATGGAAACGCAATATCAGCGCGGAAAAATCCAGGAAGAATCCATGTACTATGAACAATTGAAGCATTCCGGCGAACTGCCGATCATCGGCGTGAACACGTACATCAATCCGAATGCTTCCATTGAAGAAATCGACAAATTGGAAGTGGCCCGTGCGACGAAGGAAGAAAAAGAACAGCAAATCAAAAACTTGAGAGCCTTCCAGGAACGCCATAAAGGGGAATGCGAAAAGGCGTTGAAACGGCTCCAGGAAGTGGCCTTGTCCGGCGGGAACATCTTTGAAGAATTGATGGAAACGGTCAAAGTGGCAAGCCTCGGCCAAATTACGAAAGCGTTATATGAAGTGGGCGGCCAATACCGCAGAAATATGTAACCTTTCGAGTAGGAATTTTTTACAAATAGGATCAGAATAGATAAAATATGATAAGGTAAGAATGGAAAGAGGAACGTTCGAAATTGCCCGATTTCGAGCGCTTCCTCTTCTTATACATATACATAATAAATTTTTATTTTTTTCACAAAAACTTTGCAAAATTCTATCATCTATGGAGGAAAATTGGCTATAATGTGTTTTACAAGAAGTGGAGGGTTGCATATGAAACAATACATACATTATTTAGTGATTTTATCATGCCTCATTGCAACCTTCTTTTTGTATAATAAACAATTGGGAGCCATCCCCTTGCTCATTTTATCGGGATATCTATTTTTTATGGCTTTCAGAGAATTTTATAAAATAAAAAACAACAAATGAATCTAGCATAGTATACAATTATATGTATATAATGGATAACATGTGTAATGTATGTAAAGAAAGGGCGTGCACGAGTTGAAGATTCGTGAATTGACAAAAGAGCAAATGACGGAAGAATCGTTGATTGACTTAGCTTATGCAATTTTGGAAGAGAAAAAGACAGCCGTTCCATTTTTCGATTTATTGGAAGAAATCAAGCAATTAAAAGGCCTTTCTGATGAAGAAGTAAAACAAGTATTGGTGCAATTCTTCACGGATTTGAATGTGGATGGCCGTTTCCTCCTGAACCACGAAAACATGTGGGGGCTCCGCGAATGGTATAAAATCGAAACAGTCGAGGAAGAAACAGCTCCTACGATTAAAACCCGCAGACGCAGAGCGAGACTTGCTTACTTTGATGATGAAGAGGAAATCATCGATGAAGAAGATCTTGTATTTGAAGAAGAACTTGAAGAGTTCCTGGATGAAGAAGACGAAGATCTTGACTTCGATGATGAACTTGTGGACGAGTTCGAAGAGGATTTGGGCGATATCGATGCGGAACTAACTGATGAGATTTCGGAAGTCGATGATGACCTTCTCGAAGAAGATGAAGAATTCTTGATGGACGATGAAGAAATCGACGCGGAAGTCGAAACGGAAGAAGAGGAAGAGTAATAATTTTCTGAGAATATGTAATTTTTATGGTTTTTCTATAAACCACTTGACTTATGGATTACTTCCGTATAATCTTTTATTTGGGCTCCTTCAAAAAGGAGAATGAACGTGATTGATTCACGCTCCCCCTGCGAATAGGCAGGAGGAGCGTTTTTTATTTTTTAACCCATCAGGAAGCTTATTTTCATTGCACAATGTTTCAAACAAGAAAGGGCATAATACAAGCCATAAGTACTTTCGTTCTATAGGTTTATCCTTTTTTCTTTTGGGAATGGTGCTTGTAGGCACGGAAATCATGAAGAAAAAAGCGCCGATCAATGGAAACATGTTTTGAATGGACATGCGGCAATGATTCAAATAGGCTTCTTCATTCGATAAAATGTGGAAATAGTTTGAGGAGGAATTATACAAATGACAAAGTATATTTTTGTAACGGGTGGAGTAGTTTCGTCCTTAGGAAAAGGTATTGTTGCAGCATCCCTTGGCCGTTTATTGAAAAACCGCGGATTGCAGGTGACGATTCAAAAATTCGATCCATATTTGAACATAGATCCAGGTACAATGAGCCCATACCAACATGGGGAAGTGTTCGTAACGGATGACGGTGCCGAAGCGGACTTGGACTTGGGCCACTATGAACGTTTCATCGATATCAATTTGGGAAAACATTCAACAGTCACTTCCGGAAAAATTTATCAAACAGTCCTTGCGAAAGAACGCCGCGGCGACTACAACGGAAAAACGGTTCAAGTCATTCCGCATGTGACAAATGAAATCAAAGAACGCATCCAACGGGCCGGAAGAGAAACGAATGCGGATATCGTCATTACGGAAGTCGGCGGAACAGTGGGGGATATTGAAGGACTTCCATTCCTTGAAGCGATCCGCCAAATGAAATCCGATTTGGGTCCGAATAACGTGATGTACATCCATTGTACGTTGATCCCATACATTCGTGCGGCAGGAGAATTAAAAACAAAACCGACGCAACATTCCGTTAAAGAATTGCGCTCTTTGGGCATTCAGCCAAACATTATCGTTGTGCGTACGGAATTGCCGGTCGCCGATGACATGAAAGAAAAATTGGCGCTATTCTGCGACGTTTCTCCCCGCAACATCATCGAATCACGTGATGTGGAACATTTATACGAAGTGCCATTGAATTTGCATGCGCAAGATTTTGATGATATCGTGCTCGAGTATTTCGGAATCGAAGCGCCTGAAGCGGATATGTCCGATTGGCAAGAGCTTGTGCATAAAGTGAAAAACTTGAAACATAAAACACGCATCGCCCTTGTCGGAAAATATGTGGAATTGCAAGATGCGTATATTTCCGTTGTCGAAGCGTTGAAACATGCAGGATATGTATATGATTCCGATATTTGCATCGACTGGATCAACGCGGAAGAAATTACGGAAGAAAATGTGCATGAAAAATTGAAAGATGCGGACGGCATTTTGGTGCCTGGCGGATTCGGAAACCGCGGTACGGAAGGGAAAATTACCGCAATCAAATATGCCCGCGAAAACGATGTGCCATTCCTTGGAATCTGCTTGGGCATGCAGTTGATGGCGATCGAATTTGCCCGCGACGTGCTTGGTTTACAAGGTGCGCATACAACAGAAATCGATAAAGACACACCATACCCAATTATCGATTTACTGCCAGACCAAAAAGAAAACATGGATTTGGGCGGCACATTGCGTTTAGGTTTATATCCATGCAAATTGTTGGAAGGATCCCGCGCTGAGCAAGCATATCAAAACGAATTGGTTTATGAACGCCATCGCCACCGCTATGAATTCAACAATGAATTCCGTGAAGCGATGGAAGCGGAAGGACTTGTGTTCTCAGGGACAAGCCCTGACAACCGTTTAGTGGAAATCATCGAATTGCCGGAGAAAAAATTCTTCATCGGATGCCAATTCCATCCTGAATTCGTATCCCGTCCGCAACGTCCACAACCGTTATTCCGCGAATTCATCGGAACAGCGTTTAAATATCGTAAAAACCAATAATTCCCGGGAATGTAACAAGTCCGGACTGTCTGGAAAGGAAAACTTTTCAGGCAGCCCGGACTTTTTTGTCATGGATGGGATAAGGATTTAAACGGTTCAAAGGATGGAGTTGAATTTGGCTGGAGAATAAAATGGCCACCGCGCAAAATCGGCTTTCGTGGGGAAGGGAAAGGATGGTGGCCAATCTGTGAAAAATGTCGTTGGGGGGAACGAAAATGGTCCTGAGTTCGGCCTTTGACATAAAAAAAGAGCGAAGTTTCATCCGTTCGCTCTTCAAATAGAAACGTCCAATATTACATTTCATCTTCCAAAATTTCATCGTAAACCAGCTTGATGGCTTCATAAACAAAGAGGGCAGCGTGCAGATGGGGAACAACGACCCGTTCGCCCAATTTCGTCGGATGGGGGATTAATCCGCCCCGGACATGCGTGGATATATAAGTATAAGCAAGATTGCTCATCTCATTATCATCACTTGCCGCTTCGCCTGCCACAACGGCAAAAGGAATAAATTCGTCATATAATTTTTTCGCCAGTTGCAATGCTTCCGGATGTTGGGCGCTTTTCGCGAAGATTAACACCCGATCCGCTTCCTGGATTTCAACATCGGGCGTCCATTTGGAAAGCTTACTAAATGGCTGTTTTTCACTGTTTAAAGCGTAGAGTTCGATCGCCTGCAGTTCATCAAAGCAAGCGAAATAAACGTTTCCTTCCCCGACGCTCGCTTGTGCCAGGAGCCTTGCCGTTTGTTCAATCGAATCCTCTTCATTTTGCACAATTTTTTGATATAACCCGTTTAATTGAGTAGCTAGTATTTTTGACATATTTCCACCTCAACCCAATTATAAATGCCGGTATTTTGAATTGCAAAAGGACATGGTTAGGTTGTCCATTTTTTTGATGCATTGCAAAAAACAGGTTTATTATAATAAAAATAAGGGAATTGGATTGATGCAGAGAAAAATTGTCTTACATTAAGGGGAAAAGATTGTGAAAAAAATACTAATAGTGGATGACCAAAAAGGAATCCGTATGTTGCTTGATGAAATCTTCACGAAGGAGGGAATGGAAACTTTTCTGGCAGCGAACGGACGGGAAGCGCTTCAATTATTGGAAGAACAGAAAATGGATTGTGTACTGCTTGATATGAATTTGCCGGGGATGGACGGAAGTGAAATATTGGGTGAAATGAAAGCGCTATATCCTGATATGCCGGTGTTTATCATGACGGCCTACGAAGATGCGGAGATGTTGGATGGAGAAAATGGATATAAAGCAGATTCTTATTTTACGAAACCTTTTAATGTGTTTGAGTTAAAAGATGCCGTCATCAATGCTTTGCAAAAAGGGAAAGTTTTATCTGAATAAAATACCGTTCCAATTTAGATGGGGCGGTCATTTTTTTTTGATGTGGCCGCTTTAAAAGGCAAGTTCTTTTGGGCAAGAGGGGTGGTCTTCTAGTTAGTGGAGTGCCATTTGTGCAAGAGTGGTGGTAATCTGTGCAAGTGGAGGAGTAATCCAATCAAGCGAGGGCGTCATCCAGGCAAGGAGGAGTGCCATCCGAGCAAACGGGGGTCGTATCCGAGCAAGCAGAGAGTTTATCCGAGCAAGAGAGGGCGTCATCCAAGCAAACGGGAGTCATATCCGAGCAAGAGGAATTTTCATCCGCTCAAGAGGAAAAGTCATCCGTGCAAGAGAGAGTGTTATCCGAGCAAGAGAGGAGACATCCGAGCAAGCGAGAGTGTCATCCGAGCAAGAGGAATTTTCATCCGCTCAAGAGGAAAAGTCATCCGGGCAAGCAGAAAATTCATCCGTGCAAGCAGAAGCCTCATCCACGCTAGAAGGTATTGCATCCTCCCCAAGAAGCATCCTTTTTATCCCCAAGAATACACCGTTCCTATCCATAAAAAAGTGTCCAATCATGCAAAAACGGCTGCATCCGCCAATTCCGGATAACCGGGAAGCCAACATTCTCTCCATACTTGTGGGCATATCTTGAATTTGGTACTATTATTACGGAAAAAGTTATTAAATTAACCATCCTGAGGAGGATTTGTATAATGCCATTAGTATCAATGAAAGAAATGTTGATTAAAGCGAAAGAAGGAAAATATGCGGTTGGTCAATTTAATATTAACAACCTAGAATTTACTCAAGCCATTTTGCAAGCGGCTGAAGAAGAAAAATCTCCTGTCATTCTTGGCGTTTCCGAAGGCGCTGGAAAATATATGGGCGGTTTCATCGCTGTTGTCCACATGGTGAAAGGCTTAATGGAAAGCTACAACATTACGGTTCCTGTTGCCATCCACTTAGACCACGGTTCCAGCTTCGAAAAATGTAAAGAAGCTGTTGACGCAGGTTTCACTTCCGTCATGATCGATGCATCCCACAAACCATTTGAAGAAAACGTAGAAATTACAAAAAAAGTTGTTGAATATGCCCATGCGAAAGGCGTTTCTGTCGAAGCGGAACTTGGTACGGTAGGCGGACAAGAGGACGATGTGGTGGGCAGCGGTATCATTTACGCGGATCCGCAAGAATGTAAACAACTTACTGAACTCACTGGCATTGACTGCTTGGCTCCGGCATTAGGATCTGTACACGGACCATACAAAGGGGAACCAAAACTAGGCTTCAAAGAAATGGAAGAAATCTCTAACTTGACAAACCTTCCACTTGTTCTTCACGGCGGAACAGGTATCCCAACAAAAGACATTCAACGCGCCATTTCATTAGGAACAGCCAAAATCAACGTAAACACAGAAAACCAAATTGCCGCAACAAAAGTGGTTCGTGAAATTCTTGAAAAAGATCCGAAACTTTACGACCCACGCAAATACTTGGGACCTGCCCGCGAAGCCATCAAAGAAACAGTGATCGGCAAAATCCGCGAATTCGGAAGCTCCAATAAAGCGTTTGAATAATCGGTATCCGAAAAATTTTGCGCTTCCAAGTCAAACGAAAATAATATGCTTCCTTTTAACAGTACCACGACAGCAAAAAAGATTTCGAATGATGGCATAAAAATAGTTCGAAATGATTGTTTATTTTTTACCAAGAAGTGTCTAGTATAGTCTTTAACAATAAAAAAGTTCACTTCGAAAATGGTACAAGGAGAAGTGTCGGATGGCGACCTTCTCTTCATTTTTAATGAAACAGGGGAGTGCTAATATGAAATTTTTTATCGATACAGCGAACTTCGATGAAATCAAAGAAGCATACTCATGGGGGATTCTTTCAGGCGTGACGACGAATCCTTCATTGGTGGCAAAAGAAGAAGGGATTTCTTTCCATGATCGTCTTCGCGAAATTGCGGAACTTGTCGACGGATCCGTCAGCGGAGAAGTCATTTCATTGGATGCTGAAGGAATGATCAAGGAAGGGCTTGAATTGGCAAAAATCGCACCAAATATCACAATCAAACTGCCAATGACGCCGGAAGGATTAAAAGCATGCAAATATTTCTCTGAAAAAGGGATCAAAACCAATGTCACATTAATTTTCAGCGCAAACCAGGCGCTTTTGGCAGCCCGTGCAGGCGCTACGTACGTTTCTCCTTTCGTTGGAAGGTTGGATGACATCGGACAAAACGGTGTGGAATTGATTGCGCAAATTGCGGAAATCTTTGACATCCATCAAATTGAAACCGAAATCATTGCGGCATCCATCCGTCATCCGCAGCATGTCATCGATGTCGCATTGGCGGGTGCGGACATTGCCACAGTTCCGTTTAAAGTGCTCAAGCAAATGTTCAACCACCCATTGACGGACAAAGGAATCGAAACATTTTTGGCCGACTGGGAAAAACGCAATCAACAATAAAAATACAGGTACCTTGTTTAGTTTCCCGAAAGAACAGAAAAGAATAAAGATAAGATGAAATTGCTATCAACTTTTGCGGGACAGAAATAAACTATAGTTAATGAATTTGTTTTTCTAATGCGTATTTAAGTGGAAAAAAGACCATAATAAAGGAAACTTTCCAATCACGAGGGAGAACGCGTATGGATGTTTATAAAATTATTGGCGGAAATCGATTAAAAGGAACAGTTAAAGTCAGTGGAGCTAAAAATAGTGCCGTTGCGTTAATACCCGCATCCATCCTTGCCAACTCGCCGGTGACGATCGGCGGGATCCCCGAAATTTCGGACGCTTTTACGTTGAAAGCATTACTGGAGGAAATAGGCGGAGAAGTCGTTTTCCAAAATGGACAAATGACGATCGATCCCACAAATATGACGCCGATTCCATTACCAAACGGCAATGTGAAAAAACTTCGTGCCTCCTATTACCTCATGGGTGCAATGCTTGGACGGTTCAAAAGGGCGGTCATTGGACTTCCGGGCGGATGTTTCCTGGGACCGCGCCCAATCGACCAGCATATCAAAGGCTTTGAAGCTTTAGGGGCGAAAGTGACCAATGAGCACGGCGCTATTTATTTGAGAGCGGAAGAATTGACCGGTGCCAAAATCTATCTGGATGTTGCAAGCGTGGGGGCAACAATCAACATTATGCTTGCGGCTGTTCGCGCCAAAGGGAGAACCATCATCGAAAACGCCGCGAAAGAACCGGAAATCATCGACGTTGCCACACTGCTTACAAACATGGGGGCGAACATTAAAGGGGCCGGAACAAGCGTCATCCGGATCGAAGGGGTCGACGAACTTCATGGAACGAATCATGTGATCATCCCGGACCGAATCGAAGCGGCCACTTTTATGATTTACGCAGCGGCTTTGGGAGATGGCGTGACGATTGACAACATCATCCCGCTCCATTTGGAAGCTGTCACTGCAAAATTGCGTGAAATGGGCGTCAAAGTGGAAGAAGGCGAAGAGAGCATCTTCATTCCGAAAACGGACCTTTTGCAAGCGGTTGACGTGAAAACCCTTGTTTATCCAGGGTTCCCCACTGATGTTCAACAACCCCTCTCCGTATTGATGACACAAGCCATTGGTGCCTCAAAAATTACGGAAACCATCTATACATCTCGCTTTAAACATATTGACGAATTAAGACGCATGAATGCCAATGCAAGAGTGGAAGGCAATACGGCCATCATTCAAGGGCCTACAAAATTGCATGGCTCCAAAGTGACGGCAACCGATCTTCGGGCAGGTGCCGCATTGGTGCTGGCAGGTCTTTTGGCTGAAGGGGAAACGGAAATTCACGATATTTATCATATTGAAAGAGGCTACAGCCACTTTGTAGAAAAATTGCGCAGTCTCGGAGCGGATATACGCAAAGAATCGATCACCGTAAGTACGGTGGAAAGAGCTGAGTAAAATCGAATTATATGATACAATAGCATTTGGAAACGAAAGTCACGGTTATTGTAGTAGGAGGAACCAGTTATAATGGAACGTAGTTTAACAATGGAAATCGTACGCGTCACAGAAGCAGCGGCAATTGCATCCGCCAAATGGATGGGACGCGGTTTGAAAAACGAAGCCGACCAAGCAGCGACTTCAGCCATGAGAGCTTTATTTGATACAATCCCAATGCACGGCAGAGTGGTAATCGGCGAAGGTGAAATGGATGAGGCGCCAATGTTGTATATTGGCGAGGAACTGGGCCTTCGCAACGGCGGTCCTGAAGTGGATATCGCCGTCGACCCGCTGGAAGGAACAAACATTGTCGCAAAAGGCGGCAATGGGGCCATTACGGTAGTTGCCATCGCAGACCGCGGAAATTTATTGCATGCACCGGATATGTACATGGAAAAAATTGCGGTTGGTCCTGAAAGCAAAGGGAAAATTGATATCAACGCCTCCGTCACTGAAAATTTGAAAGCGGTGGCGGAAGCAAAAAATAAATCCGTTTCGGACGTTGTGGCCATCATCCTTGACCGGCCACGCCACCAACATATCATTGACGAAATTCGTGCTGCCGGGGCCCGCATCAAATTCATCCAGGATGGAGATGTGAGTGCCGCCATCAGCACAGCATTCGATGAAACGGGAATCGACATCATGTTCGGTACCGGTGGAGCTCCGGAAGGCGTCCTTGCCGCTGCCGCATTGAAATGTTTGGGTGGAGATTTCCAAGGAAGACTTGTCCCTCAAAACGACGAAGAATTGAAACGCTGCATCAGCATGGGTCTCGATGTTTCGAAAGTATTGTATTTAGATGACCTCGTCAAAGGGGACGATGCGATTTTTGCTGCAACAGCAGTAACGGACAGCGAGTTGTTAAAAGGTGTTCAATACAAAGGAGAATACTGCCTGACAAACTCTCTTGTCATGCGTGCCAAAACTGGCACAGTCCGCTTCATTGAAGGCCGCCACAATATGATTAAAAAACCGAATTACGTAAAAGAATAATGCTTCTCATCCGGAGATGTCTGATAGTATATTAAATATATGTCAGGCATCTCTTTCACCCTTCAAATCATTCCAACCAATCATTTTCCAAAACGTATAGACAAAATAATAAAAAGACTGGAGTAATGCTATGTCTCTCACGATTGCTCAATTAGAAAACATGACACTGAAGGAGTTATATAATCTCGCACGAGAGTATAAGATTTCCTATTACAGTAAATTAACAAAGAAAGAATTGATCTTTGCCATACTGAAATCCCGTTCAGAATTGGAAGGGTACTTCTTTATGGAAGGGATACTGGAAATCGTCAATTCGGAAGGATTCGGATTCCTTCGACCGATCAACTATTCGCCTTCCAAAGAAGACATTTACATCTCTGCTTCACAAATTCGCCGTTTTGACCTTCGAAATGGTGATAAAGTTTCCGGTAAAGTACGCCCGCCTAAAGAAAATGAACGATATTACGGATTGCTTCAAGTCGACGCAGTCAACGGAGAAGATCCGGAAATCGCAAAAGAACGCGTTCACTTCCCAGCTTTAACTCCACTCTATCCGAATCGACAAATCAAGCTTGAGACGACACCTGATAAGTTATCGACAAGAATCATAGATTTGGTGGCACCGATTGGATTTGGACAACGCGGTTTAATTGTGGCGCCGCCAAAAGCGGGTAAAACGACGTTATTAAAAGAAATTGCCAACGCCATCACAACCAACCATCCGCAGGCGGAACTCATTGTGCTGTTGATTGACGAACGTCCGGAAGAAGTGACGGACATTGAACGTTCCGTGAAAGCGGATGTGGTAAGTTCGACATTCGATGAAGTGCCGGAAAATCACGTCAAGGTGGCCGAATTGGTATTGGAACGTGCCCGCCGCCTTGTGGAGCATAAACGGGATGTTATCATTTTGATGGACTCCATTACAAGACTTGCCCGGGCTTATAACTTGGTGATTCCGCCAAGCGGAAGAACGTTATCCGGCGGGATTGACCCGGCAGCGTTCCACCGTCCAAAACGGTTCTTCGGTTCCGCCCGTAACATTGAAGAGGGCGGCAGTTTGACGATTTTGGCCACAGCGCTAATCGATACCGGTTCCCGAATGGATGAGGTCATTTATGAAGAGTTCAAAGGGACGGGGAATATGGAATTGCATTTGGACCGCAACCTGGCAGAACGCCGCATCTTCCCGGCATTGGATATTCGCCGATCCGGCACGCGCAAAGAAGAACTGCTCATTCCGCAAGAACAATTGGATAAGCTTTGGGCGATCCGGAAAACTTTCACCGACGCGCCGGACTTTACGGAACGTTTCTTGAAAAAACTCCGCTCAACGGAATCCAACGAAGAATTTTTCGAGATTTTAAATGAAGAAATGAAAAAAGTGAAAGGCAAAGGGTTGCTTTAACGGTTCAATGATTTGATTTATGATTTGATTTGCATTATACTTTAACTTGAATGTTTAAAAATTGTATGTTATGATGATTCAGTATGTGACGTGTGCATATGTAACTGGCATATTCGGGTTATGTAAGGCACAGTACGATTAAATAACTCTGTTCCAGAAAAAATGGTTCAGGGCGGGAGGTAAACGAATATGAAACAAGGAATTCATCCAGAATACCACACTGCAACAGTTACATGCTCTTGCGGTAACACATTCCAAACAGGTTCAGTGAAAAAAGACATTCGCGTTGAGGTTTGCAACGAATGTCACCCATTCTACACTGGACGTCAAAAATTCGCGACTGCTGCTGGTCGTGTGGATCGTTTCAACAAAAAATACGGTCTCAAATAAGAAGTTTAAAATGCCTGCCAAAAAATCTGGCAGGCATTTTTTTAAGTCAAATAGAGATTTCCATTATCTTCAAAACATCTGGGATAAAAAAGAGGGAGAACGATGGCTCAATTATTTTTTAAATACGGGGCAATGAACAGCGGAAAATCCTTTGAAATTTTGAAAGTTGCACATAATTATGAAGAACAGGACAAGCCGGTGCTAATGTTCACTTCCGGCATCGACAATCGGGATGAAGTCGGATACGTGTCAAGCCGCATCGGCATGCGACGAAAAGCCATCCCCGTTTTTGATGATACCGACATGTTTGAAATCGTGAAAAATTATCCTGAAAAATTGTATTGTGTCCTTGTGGATGAAGTGCAATTTTTGAAGAAACATCATGTGCTCCAATTGACAAAAATTGTGGACGTATTGGACATCCCGGTGATGGGCTTCGGATTAAAAAACGACTTTCGCAACGAATTGTTTGAAGGCAGCAAATACATGCTCCTTTATTCGGATAAAATCGAGGAAATGAAAACGATCTGCTGGTTCTGCCATAAAAAAGCGACGATGAACTTGCGGATTGATGAAAGTGGCAAACCGGTTTATACCGGCGAACAAATCCAAATTGGCGGAAACGATACATATTATCCCGTTTGCCGTAAATGCCATGCGAATCCGCCGTTGTGAGTGCTTGAAGATTATAAAATGAGGCGGGATCTACACCAAATGAGGAAGTAAACGCACTAAATGAGGCCATATCCGCACCAAACGGGTAAGTAAACACACTAAATATGGCGGCATCCGCACGAAACGAGGAAACAAACGCACCAAATGAGGCGGCATCCGCACGAAACGAGGAAACAAACGCACCAAATGAGGCGGCATCCGCACGAAACGAGGAAACAAACGCACCAAATGAGGCGGCATCCGCACGAAACGAGGAAACAAACGCACCAAATGAGGCGGCATCCGCACGAAACGAGGAAACAAACGCACCAAATGAGGCGGCATCCTCACGAAACGAGGAAACAAACGCACCAAATGAGGCGGCATCCGCACGAAACGGGGAAACAAACGCACCAAATGAGGCGGCATCCGCACGAAACGAGGAAACAAACGCACCAAATGAGGCCGCATCCGCACCAAAAGTAGAACCAAACGAACTAAATGTGGCTATATCCGCACTAAATGAGAATGTATCCGCCCAATACAGAGGCAACTTTGGCCCAAGCCGAAACTTAATCAACCAGTAGCACAACCTATGCATTTTCTTTATACTAATAAAGTCAAAGAAATTACGAAGCGAAGGCCTTTTCATATTAATCGAACTACAAACGAGGTGAACTACATGTTTGATAAACTGCAAGCAGTAGAAGATCGCTACGAACGTTTAAACGAATTGCTCAGCGATCCCGAGGTCGTAAACGATGCAAAAAAGCTCCGCCAATATTCAAAAGAACAGGCGGATATCCAGGAAACAGTGGAAGTCTATCGGGAATACAAAAAAACTAAAGAAGAGCTTGAAGATGCCAAACAAATGCTGGAAGAAAAGCTCGATCCGGAAATGCATGAACTGGTCAAAGAAGAATTCAATACATTGAAAAATAAAATCCAAGAGCTGGAACAACGATTAAAAATCCTCCTTCTTCCGAAAGACCCGAACGATGACAAAAACGTCATCATGGAAATTCGCGGAGCTGCGGGAGGGGATGAAGCAAACATCTTCGCCGGAGATCTTTTCCGCATGTACACGCGCTATGCCGAATCCCAAGGCTGGAAAGTGGAAGTGTTGGAAGCTTCCCCAAGCTCAAGCGGTGGATATAAAGAAATCATCTTCATGATCAACGGAAATGGCGCCTATTCCAAATTCAAATTCGAAAACGGTGCCCATCGCGTGCAACGGGTGCCGCAAACGGAATCCCAAGGGCGCATCCACACATCCACTGCGACGGTGGCCGTTCTGCCGGAAGTGGAAGATGTGGAAATCGAAATCAATGAAAAAGATATCCGCGTTGATACATTCGCCGCATCCGGAGCAGGTGGGCAACACGTCAATACAACGATGTCGGCTGTCCGCATGACCCACATTCCAACAGGGATTGTCGTATCCATGCAGGATGAACGCTCCCAAATCAAAAACCGCGAAAAAGCCATGAGAGTCCTTCGTGCCCGTGTGGCGGACTTCTACAACCGGGAAAAACAAAAAGAATTGGATGCAGCAAGAAAATCCGCCGTTGGTACAGGGGACCGTTCAGAACGCATCCGCACTTACAACTATCCGCAAAACCGCGTCACTGACCATCGAATCGGCTTAACGATTCAAAAATTGGACCAAATCATGGAAGGAAAGCTTGATGAAATCATCGACGCGCTCATCATGGAAGATCAAGCTTCCAAATTGGCGAGATTAAATGAAGAAGCATAATACTGTCTTTGAGGCCCTCCATTGGGCTTCTTCTTTTTTAACGGAACATGGCCGTGACGCCAATGCGGGAAGAATTTTGATGCAGCACCTATACGGAACGGACTACACAGGCATCACCATGCGCATTCATGAAGAAATGCCGGAGCAAAAATGGAATGAATTTCGGGAAATGGTGGAACAGCACGCAAAAGGAAAACCCGTTCAATATATCACCGGAACGGAAGAATTTTATGGAAGAACTTTTCATGTGGATGAATCCGTCCTTATTCCGCGGCCGGAAACGGAAGAATTGATCGTTGGCGCCATCGCTAGGATGAAAAAACTGTTCGGGGAAAACGTGGAGCTGAAACTTGCGGACATCGGCACAGGCAGCGGCATCATCGCGATTACGATGAAACTGGAATGGCCCCATGCCAAAGTCACGGCAACGGATATTTCGGAGGCGGCCCTTGAAACGGCCAAACGGAACGCGGCACATTTGCAGGCGGATATCGATTTCCGCCTCGGTGATTTGACGGAGCCGATCGCAGGAGAAAAATGGGATGTCATTTTATCCAATCCTCCATACATCGCCTATCATGAACGGGAAGAAATGTCGGATGTGGTGTTGGAACATGAACCCCATCTCGCCCTCTTTGCGGAAGAAGACGGGTTGCAATGTTACAGAAGATTGGCGGAATCTTTGCCCAATCTATTAAATCAACCGGCCTTGATTGGTGTTGAAATCGGATACCAGCAAGGGGAAGCGGTGGCAAAACTCTTCCAAGCCAGTTTTCCACAAGCCGAAATCGAAATTGTCAAAGATATTAACGGAAAAAATAGATTTGTTTTTTGTATAATCGATGTATAAAAATCTCCCTCCCTGTCCATGATGATGGCAGGGAGGGAAAATACAATGTTAAATGATTACGAGATTATCAGAAAAGATAATGACCGAATTCATCCGATCATCAGCATATTAAAATTGATTGCGTCAAGTCTTGCGGTCTATTGTTTTCTATTAATGGTTCCGGATTTGGTGGATCAATTCTATGAAGCTCGTGAAAATATGATAGATGATTCATTGAAAATCCGCGTGATTGCCAACAGCAACACAAAGGCGGATCAGGCGTTGAAAAATGAAATGGTCGCAAGCCTCGAGCCGATTTTCTCAGAAATCCAGTACAATGAAATGCATCAATTGGATAATGATGAAGCTTTCGCGAAGTTGGCCACTTATATTGTGCAACATTATTCAGAGGTGGATGTGAAAATCAACAGGGGCGAACATTTAATACCACCCAAATGGGATGGACATGCATTTTATCCACAAGCCTATTATGATTCGCTGGTGTTGACGATTGGCGCAGGCCGTGGGGACAACTTCTGGTGCAGCATTTTCTCCAATTTGTGCGAACGTCCGAGCGACCAGGAAAAAGAAGAAGCGGAAAAAGAAGAGGAAAAAGAGGTCCGGTTCCTTGTTTGGGAATGGCTGAAGAAATGGTTTGCATAAAAGCATTGACGAGGAGAAATATGATCACCGCTGGAAGGTTATTCACAGCAATGGGTACCCATTCGAGAAATTTCGACAAGTTTTCCACTATTTTCAGAAAAGTTATACACATTTTACACAAAATTATCCACAAAATGTGGATAAAATTTCAGAAATTCAGTTTTTTCAGGAGATGACATACATGGAAACAGTCCAACTTATTGTGGATAAAGAAGTGGATAAAGAAAATATTTATTCACAAGCTGTGGATTTATTGAATCAGGGGGAAGTGGTTGCCTTTCCGACTGAAACGGTATATGGTCTTGGGGCGGTGGCAACCAATGAAGAGGCTGTGAAGAAAATTTTTGAAGCGAAAGGACGTCCTTCCGATAATCCCCTTATTGTACATATTGGAACGATTGAAGAAGTTTCGGCGTATGTGGAAGAAATTTCGGAAAAGGCGAAGAAATTGATGGAACGCTTTTGGCCAGGCCCGTTGACGCTCATACTGAAAGCGAAACCGGGCGTGCTTGCAAAGAACGTGACAGCGGGTTTATCCACGGTCGGGATTCGCATGCCCGATCATGAAGTGGCCCTCGGACTCCTCAGAACTTTGAAAAAACCACTGGCGGCTCCCAGTGCCAACCGCAGCGGAAAGCCAAGTCCGACAAAGGCTGAGCACGTATATGAAGACTTGCAGGGCCGTATTCCTTTAATTTTGGATGGCGGTACGACGGGGATTGGCATTGAATCCACCGTATTGGATGTGACGGTGAATCCCCCGGTGATTTTGCGTCCGGGCGGTGTCACAAAGGAAATGCTGGAAGCGGAAATCGGGGAAGTGATAGAACCGACTCCGAAAGAGCAGCAGCTGGAATCCGCACCGAAAGCCCCTGGGATGAAATATACCCATTATGCACCGGAAGCGCCTGTCTATTTGATAGAAAACGACTGCAAAAAAATTGAACAAGCCATTGAGGAGCTGAAGAAAAAAGGGCATAAAGTGGCCCTTCTCGCGCCGTCCCATTGTGCGGCAGCTTCGGCGGATTATTTTTTCCCTTTTGGCGAGGAAGAAGATCAACAGCAAATGGCTGCCAAACTTTATGATTCACTCCGCGCATGCGATAAAACCGATGCGACCATCATTTTGGCGACCACCACTTCAACAGAAGGCGTCGGCGCAGCCATCATGAACCGGCTGTACAAAGCGGCAGGGGGGAAATATATCAATGTCAGAAACTTATACAACCAATAATTTACAGTTAGTAGGCAACCATCTGGTTGTCTACTTTTAAAAATACTATTCAACCTACAAAGTGTTGATAATTTTCTAAAATCGGCTAAAAAAGGCAAT
>NZ_JBHSNQ010000071.1:0-29957 GCF_042655065.1 Ureibacillus suwonensis | reverse complement strand
CCCTCCTTGATACTAAAATTTGGTTGGCGAACCAAAATTTATTTTAGCATCAAGTGGGATCTTTTTTAATACCTCGCTATAAGCTATACGGAACCCCCTGCCTAGCAGGGGGTTTTCTTTTTTACAATAAAAAGAGCCTTCAAAAATGAAGGCTCTGAGTTCGGGATGAACCCTTGTTTCGGTAGGCTCTCCCAATTCTTCGGTATAGTTACGATAGAAAACTATCGTAACTATATGATAACATCAAAGCTCATTTTTGTAAAGTATTTCTAAATTCTTCTTTTTGAACTTTGTGTTTGTTTCCTAAAACATCAACATTATACTTAGTAATGTTCCGGATTGTAGGTCCAATTGTAAGTATAATTCTTTTGTCACCTTTTTGTTTTGATTTATAAACATAATCTGCCTCAATTTTGTTTTGTCGAGGGTTAGCATCGCCAAGGAGAATATATTCCAAAGTTTGTCCATTTTTCTCTATTGAAAATTGATCATTTCGGTATAAACTAAATTGAAATTCATAAGAGGAATCAATATTTTTATAAGGCTTCTTTTTTTCACGATTATATTTTTCCATATTCAACACTAATTTGTTACCGTCATCTTTAAACCAATGATACGGAACCCCTAAATATTTATATTTTCCCTCATTATTTTTATAAACATCAATTCTAACACTTTTAATACTTTTTAAAACTACCTTATTTTTCGCATTTGGATATTTTTTCGAAATATCTAAATGTACTCCTAATTTTTCATCGTAATATCTTAAAAATTTTACTGGTACTTTACCATCTTTCATTATATATCCATGCTCATTGTAATAAGCTTTGAATGGATTTTCTGACTTTCCATATTCTTTAATAATTTTTAATATTAGTTCAAAAAGTTCAGGATTATGTTTTGCAATGAAAAAAGTTTCAGGTTTATCTTTGATGCGTTTTATTAAACTTTCTGCATCTTTTTTATTTAGTGCATAGATATTTCCGGATTTCCCTATCACATATTCTTCTCCATTAACGATTCTTGTACTATAAATGGTCTGATTTGAAATAGAACGATTCCCTTTCCGGTCGACTTTGTGGGAATACTTAATTTTTGATTCATAATTCAAAAGGTTTCTTATGAATTTAAACATCTCTTCACCGAAGAACTCTTTTTCAGTAAGAATCTCTCCAGTTCTACGATCATAAAAGACGCCTAATTCATTCATACCAAAGTTTTGGAAAAATTGAAAAACCCGTAATTTTCCTATCGCTGCCACTATTAATGCATCAATTGCATGATGTGCATAACTGCTGTCTCTATCTTTATTCATATTTGCTCGTCGCCGAATGGCAGCAGTAAAACCACCCCTTATCGATAAAACTTTTGTAGGTATGTTGTGATGTTTAAAATAGGAACGTAAATTCATTGAAAAACTACGAACTGCATATCTAGTATCTACTAAATTACGATTAATAAATTGTTTTTGTAGCTCTTCATTATTCATTATGTCCCGCTGTTCTAGTAAATATTCCATTTTTTTGTTTGAAATTTTCCCGCTAGTGTACAGTTTAAATACATCCGCTTTAAATTCTTCGAAAGTTCTCTTAGCCTTCGGAGAACTTGTAAGGTAATAAAATGGCGTTTGTTGACCTTTTTCTTGGTTTTCTTCACGATAACAAAGCACTTTATTTTCTTGGCTGTCATCAAAAGAGATTGAAATCGGTATTATATGATCTACTTCAAACTTAGAGAAATCTCGAATTATGTCATGCAAACTAATAGGATTTTTTGAATATAAACATTGTCCGTCCTGCGCATCCCAAAGTTTTAAAGCTAAATATTGTTTAGGGCTCAAATTTAATTCTTTTAATGATGAGACTCCTAAAAGTTCAGCCATTTTCTTTTCAAATTTCCCTTGTTTCTTCTGAAAATCTTTATATCTTAGTTGGGCTTCTTCGCTATTTTTCTCTCTTGCTGTTTCAATGACAATCGAATCTAATTCACCATAGACTTGTCTTACTTTATTGACAATTTTAATTGCTTCTCGATGAGCCCTTTTTGCAACTGTGCTTAAAATCGCGGAATCATCAAACTTAATATTCTTTCCGTTAGATATATTTTTATATCTCTTTCCTTCTAAACCTAGTTCGCTAAACAATTCCATTTGATTTTTGTTTGTTTTCCACAAATCCGGTAAAATGAGCTGAATTGCCCTTTTAGATAATGAATGATAACCTTTAAATTCTGTGACTTCTTTTAAAGCATTGATGATTTTATTCTTTGTATTTTCATCAAAAGCAGTGTATTTCTCCAACGCTTTTTTTAAATTATTTTCTCTTCTTTCATAGGATTTCTCTGCTGTAAGAATTTCGCTGATTTCATCTAACAATTCAACGTTATCTAATATTTCTTTTGGCAAATCATTTTCTTTTACAGCTTTTAATATTCTCTTGAATCCCTTAAATTCAGTAAATGTCGGCTGATTTTTTTTAAGATCGACTCTATAACCAACAACATAGGTATCTTTTGGTAACCCTTTGTATTTTAAGATTCGATCAATAGTTACCTTTTGACCCTTTTTTACAATTTCCTCGACAATATAAACTTTATCTTCCTCTGTCAAATATTCACCATTTACTCTCAGTTTATTTAAGTCACCATTTAATAAATCAAACAATTCGGCAGTGAAAGACATTTTTGCAATACGAGGCTCTTCAGGGAAATACGAACATTTCCCTCTCATTTTTTCAATCATTGACATTTCTTGAAGTTCCCCATTTTTAATGAAAAATCTTCCATATATCGTAGGAGATTTTTTTGATCCTGGTCCTTCATAATAAGCTCTTCTTCTTTGAACTAAATCAATATATTTCTCAATAAATTCATCATTGATTTCTTGATAGAATTGGGCTTGTCTATTCAAAATTGCTTTCGCTTCCTTAACATAATCTTCTGTACGAAAACGATTTTCATGGGAACGAACTAATCCTTTTTGTAATCTTTCCATTTGTATTTCACAGACATATTTCGTTTCCAGTTCTTTGCTGTTCCTTTTCAATTGTTCTTTTGTAGATAATTCTCCACCAGTTGTTTCTTCTTCCAAAGGTGCATCTAAAACAGTACCTCTCCTTTTCACAATGTGATAAAGGCCAATTGCTAATTCTTCCAATGATACTTTTTCTTTTAACGCCTTACATCTAACTTCATATGGTTTTCCAGTTCCAATAGAATTTGTTGGGATACCATACTCTTCAAATAATTTTTTCGTCCGCTCCAAACGATGTTTTCTTCTTCTTTTTAATCTTCTTGCTCCTCTAAACCCCCTTCTCTCCTCATTGGCATTTCTCGTCGCTTCCTCAAATAATCTCACACCAGCATCAATAATTTCCATCGAATCGGTATCAATAATTCCCCAACCTACTGATGATACTCCAATATCCAGTCCTAAAACCTTACCCATAAACATCTCCTCTTTTATAAGTATTATTTACTTATAGAATAACCTAATTTTTTTAATATTTGGCATTTTCATTTATTTTTACAAAACAGTTAAAGAGTCAAGGTTATGTATATATTTATAGGAGATGAAATAAGACCAAATAAAAACACCTCCCAAAGCCGCAATTGCAGCCTCAAGAGGTTAATTCTAATGTATGTGAAAAATTGAATATGTTGCTGCCTGTAACAGGATTTTCAATTTTTAATCCGGATGGGAAACCCGGTTTAGTCTACTTATTCCCCATCCAACGCAATCCTTTGGGATAGTGGTTTTTCATCATATTCCCTGCCAGTTTCCCCCAACCGATGGAGTAGCCGTCGACGGTGATCAAGTGCCAACCCTTTGAACCATTTGCTTGCAAAACTTCCCCTTTTAGATAGGCAATGATTTCATCCGAACCTGCGGAAAGATCCATCACGTTTTTGGCTTCCTCTTTGCTTAAAGCCAGGGCAAGGGCGTGGGAAGGCTCAAAGCGGTTCTTTTTGAATGTTCCCAAATGCAGGCCTGGACGGAGCACTTTCAATTTCTCCAAAGATGGCACTTCTTTAGGCAAAACATAGAGTTGGTCGTTGAAAGCGATGAAATATCCGGAAGGTGAAATATTCAGCGTTTCACCGGCAAATTGCTGATAGGCTTTCAACATTTTCGGATCCAGTTTTTGTTTTGCATATTTGAAGCGAGGCGGCTCTTCCCCGTCATTCTTTTTCAGCACCGCAATGTAATGCCCTTCCCCTTTCACGCGATGGGGCCAAATGCGGATCGTCCGTTCAATGTTTGGCGCCGCATTTTCCACCCAACCGGCTCTTCCGTGGTTGAAACCTTCATACACTTCGACCTGCTCAATCTCAAAGTTCGGATACTTTTCAAGGAATCGGCTGATCGTACCTTCATTTTCTTCCGGAGAAAAGGTGCAAGTGGAATAGACAAGCCGTCCTCCCGGCTTCAACATGCTTTGGGCATGATCAAGAATCCCGTCTTGCCGGCTTGCGCAAAGGGCCACGTTTTCCGGACTCCAGTGCAAGCGGGCTTCTTCATCTTTCCGGAACATCCCTTCCCCGGAACAAGGGGCGTCAACCAAAATCCGGTCAAAAAAGCCTCGGAACCGTGCAGCCAGTCGTTCCGGCGTTTCATTGGTCACAATGGCATTTTTGATCCCCATCCGCTCCACGTTTTGGGATAAAATTTTCGCCCGCTGCGGATGGATTTCATTGGAAACCAAGAGCCCTTCCCCATCCATTTTGGATGCGAGATGGGTTGTTTTCCCCCCCGGCGCCGCACACAAATCAAGAATGATCTCCCCCGGCTTCGGGTCGACAAACTCCCCCACCGCCATCGCACTTGGCTCTTGGATATAATACAACCCCGCTTCATGGTAAGGGTGTTTTCCTGGCCGTTCATTGCCAGGATAAAAATAGCCTTCCTTCACCCAAGGTATTTTCTCGGTTGTAAAAGGATTCATTTGTAAGAATTCATCTATTGAAATTTTTAGCGTGTTTATTCGCAAGCCCTGATTCTTCTCTTCTTCATAGCTTCGAATAAAGGCATCATATTCTTCTTGCAATAAGTTTTTCATTTTTTCTTGAAAGGTTTGTGGAAGATTCAATTTGTTCACCTCAAAAAGTATATTATCATTCATTTTGAAATTTGGGGTGGTGAACATATTTTTATTAACCGTATTGGTGACGATATTTACTGATATTGCAAAATTAGAAGTATTAACTACTCCATTATTAAATTGGTGATTTGCCCAAACTGGGCTATAACCAAAAAGGACGTCTATAAATTCAGGATGCCCTTTTCAATCATTAAGGTATTTTCACTGTAAATGGTTCAAACTTAACCTCTTTTAGCCCACTATAATCCTTTTCGATATATTGACCGTTTTCATCTACCCCGCCACCACTCGATGGAATCTCCAAATATGGGGTAATGGTCAATTCCGTCACCTTTGAGTCAATTGGGTCAAATTGCTTTTTACTTTTATACACGATGGTATCTTTCATTCTTTCCCCTATCACTGCTCCGGAAAGATTTTTAATTTTGTTGCCATCTTGGTCAACTACTTGCAAATCGATATAATTTCCTCTCGTTTTATCAAAATCGTCCACTTTTTCAGCACTCTCAAAAGATACACTGACACCTGTTTTGCTTATGGACACTTCCGTTACCTTGAGTTGTATGCCATCTACTGTTTGTTCATGTTGAACAGGAATTGTTTTGATGTCTTTTATTTTTTTGATTGGCGTTGAGAAGTGCCATTTTTCCCCTTTTTCTCCCTTAAGGGTTAGCCCCAGTTCAAATTGGTCAGGCATCTCTTCGGTAATGCCGATCATTTGAATGGCTGTACGAGTGGTTGATGAAATCATTTCTTCTCCATAAGAACCTGTAACTACTTTAGGCAATTTTCCATTAATCGTAATATCCATGCCTGAACCGAAATAATGTTCACCCAATTCCCTTTCAGACTCAATAATGAGGACGATTGTAATATTGCTTTGATCATATAGAACCTCATTTAACGTAACGGATATTCCATTAATTGTTTGTGTTTCGCCAATTTCGTCGATCAACCCTTCTTGGTAGGCATTTTGTAAACCAATTAAGTCGGAATCGCCAAAAACAGAACCGATTAAAGGGATTTTCGATAAACTCGTTGCAATCGCAGGAGAATATTGAGCCGAAATAAATAATAATCCAAATACCGCCGCCACACTGCTTAAAAGATAAGTGATTTTTCTTTTATAAGGAGTTTTCACCTTTCCATCCATTTGCTCTTGTGCTTGGGCAATTCCAGTTCGAATCGCCAATCGAACTTCGTCTTGTGGAAACCCATCCAAATGATTAAATTGTTCTTTCATTGAACTTATAACTCCTTTCCAATTCATTTTTTAAATGTTTTTTTGCTCTTCGCAAATAGGTTTTGATTGTTCCAACCGGTTTTCCCATCACTTCGGCAATATCCCGTATAGACAGGTCGTGATAGTAAAATAAAATAATCGAGGTTTGATAGGATTCATTTAACTTTGATAATGCTTCACCTAAATGTAAAGAATCAGATGGCAGCTCCTGTTTGTGTTCCATTTTCCTTAACAGTTCCATTTCATCGTACGGAATCATTCGATCGCGTTTCTTCAATAATTGGTAGCATTCACGAATGAGAATTCTGAAGAGCCATGTTGAGAAATATTCGGGATTTCGCAAATCTTTAATCGCTAAAAACGCTTTGCAAGTTGTTTCTTGGATAACGTCCAGTGCGTCTTCTTTCCTTCCAACATAGGAAAGTGCTTTGTAATAAAGCATTTGTTCTTCTTTAAAAAGCAATTGTTCAAAGGCTTGCGCATCCCCTTTGATTGCTTTTTCCACTAGTTCGATATCATGTTTCACTCTTTTAATCCTCCTTTCATTAATTAGAGCTTCCGGAATAAAGGAAAAGTTTCAAAGGATTAAAGTTTTTTATCGACAGTCAAAAAACCTCTATTTCTGGTATGCAATAATTGCCAACACCATTCAAAAAAATGACGTCCACTCAAGTTTCAATAAATCCAATAAAAAAACCGAGCATCCCATCCTGCTCGGTCCATAGATCCAATCCTTTACTTTTGCTCCACCACTTTCCCGTACAATTCCGGGCGGCGGTCGTCATATACCGGAATTCGTGTGCGGACTTCATCCACTTTTGAAAAATCTACGTCAATGACCGCCAACTCTTCATCTTCTGCGCCGGTCCATAACACTTCACCCCAAGGTTCAATCACCATGGACTGCCCATTGAAGTTTTCAGGTTTGCGGGAAATCCGGTTCACTGCCACAACGAAGCATTGATTTTCAATGGCGCGGGCTTGCAAAAGAATTTTCCAATGATCAATTCTTGGTGTCGGCCATTGGGCGGAAACGAACAACACTTTTGCTCCCGCCAATGCATGGGCGCGAAGCCATTCAGGGAAGCGGATATCATAGCAGATCACGGCCGCTGCCGGAAGATCCCCCAAATCAAAGCGGTTCATGGAATCCCCCGCTTCCAAATACTTTTCCTCATCCATTAATCTGAATAAATGAACTTTGCTATATTCACTCACCAATTCCCCATCGCGGTTCACCACATACATCGTATTATAAAACTTGCCGTTTCGCTTTGTCGCTACAGAACCGCCGACGATATGTAACCCCAGCTCACGGGCAAGATTTTGCAAGAATTCTTTTGTGCGGGCTCCATTTTCATCCGCCAACTCCTCCAATTTTTCAAGGGCATAGCCTGTATTCCACATTTCAGGCAATACCACAATTTCAGCACCCTTACTTGCCGCTTCCCGAATCAACTGTTCCGCCCGCTCGAAGTTTTCCTCCACTTTCCCAAACCCGACATTCATTTGAATGCAACCAATTTTCATCACAAATCCCCCTAGACAATTATTCAAAAAAATAATAATATTCCTACATATCTACTTATAATTATAAACGGGAACTTCCTTAAAATACAGAATGACAGATTTTGAGAATTCCATCAAGTTGTACCTTAACCGACTAAATCAATAAGAAAAGAGGATGCACATGGAATTATCCGACAAACTCCAAAAACTCCCTACTCAATTTTTTGCTTCCCTTGTGCAAAAAGTGAATACGGCGATTGCTGAAGGGCGGGACGTGATCAATCTCGGACAGGGGAATCCGGACCGGCCAACGCCTCCTCACATCGTCAAGGCGCTTCAAGAAGCGGCAGCCGATCCTGCCACCCATAAATATTCCCTTTTCCGTGGCATGCCAGAATTAAAACAAGCCGTAAGCGACTTTTACAAAAGGGAATACAATGCCGACATCGATCCGAATGAAGAAGTGGCCATTTTAGGCGGCGCAAAAGTTGGGCTGGTCGAGCTTCCGTTGTGCGTGCTTAATCCAGGAGACTATATGCTGCTTCCGGATCCGGGTTATCCGGACTATTTATCCGGTCCGGTGTTGGCGGATGTTCATTTTGATACAATGCCATTGCTTGAGGAAAATGATTTTCTCCCGGATTATGACGCTTTGCCTGATGAAGTGAAAAAACGGGCAAAATTGATGTATTTGAACTATCCAAACAATCCGACGGGCGCCACAGCCGATTTGGCGTTCTTCGAAAAAACGGCGCAATTTGCAAAAGAACATGATATTGCCGTCGTGCATGATTTTGCTTATGGTGCCCTTGGATTCGACGGGAAGAAACCGGTAAGCTTCCTGCAAGCGGAAGGGGCAAAAGAAGTCGGCGTAGAGTTCTATACATTATCCAAAACTTTTAACATGGCCGGCTGGCGCGTCGCTTTTGCGGTGGGAAACCGCAGCATCATTGAAGCCATCAACTTGTTGCAAGACCATCTGTTCTGCAGCCTCTTCCCTGCCGTACAGCGCGCGGCCGCCTATGCATTGAATGGCGATCAATCCTGTGTGGAAGAATTGCGAAACATTTACGAATCCCGCCGCAATGTGCTGGTGGAAGAAGCCCGCCGGATCGGATGGAACGTAAAAGCGCCAAAAGGCTCCTTTTTTGCATGGTTGCCGGTTCCGGAAGGGTTTACGAGCCAAGAATTTTCCGATTACCTATTGGATAAGGCGGATGTGGCAGTCGCAAGCGGCAACGGATTCGGCGAGCACGGCGAAGGCTATATCCGGGTGGGGCTGCTCGTTGAAGAAGACCGGCTCCGGGAAGCCATCCGCCGTATTGAAGCATTAGGGATATTCCAAAAAGACAAAGCGAAAGTTCAAAAATGACATCATTCCCCTCCCCTTTGAATAAGCGGAGGGGTTAATATTTTTGTACCCTCTGCCTGTCCTGCATCCATAAAGCTCTCCTGAATGGAATTGGCGAAAAATTCAGAAATAAGATTGATTTTCATAGGATTTTTCGCTTACGATAGATTTACAAAGACTGCCTATTCCACAGCAAAGGGTGATAACATGACAACAAAATATACAATCGCGGTAAAAGAAGGAATCCTGAATGCGAAAAAAATTGCCCAAAAGAAACTGAATTATCAACTGGATATTCCCCATCTCTGGGCCGCTTTATTGCAACCGGACCACTTTGCCTATCACTTTTACCGGGAATTAAACATTGATATGGATGAACTGATCCAACTCGTCAATAAGGAAGTGGATAAAATCCCCTCTTTAACCGGTACGGAAATCGCCTATGGAGAAAAAGAGAGCCAACGTCTAAAAAGGTTGTTCAAACAAGCGGAAATCGAAGCGGAACGTCTGCGGGACCGGTTTATTTCCGTCGAGCATTTGATGATTGCCCTATTTGAACAAGATTTTAATCCAATCACAAAATATCTGATCCAACATCATGTCACAAAAGAATCCATCTATGAAAAATTGAATCAAACGCGAAACGGGCAAAATGTCACATCCGACAACCAGGAAGCGCTATACGATTCTTTAAACAAATATGCAGTCAATTTGAATCAACGATACATAGAGGGGAAAGTGGACCGGGTTGTCGGCAGAGAAAAAGAAATCAACGATATCATCCGCATTTTGACAAGAAAAAATAAAAATAATGCGATATTGATAGGAAGCCCCGGGGTCGGGAAAACCGCCATCGTTGAAGGGTTGGTCCAAAAAATCGTAAACAAAGAGGTTCCAAATAATTTGCTCGATAAAGTCGTCTACAATCTCGATATGAGTTCCCTTCTCGCAGGAGCCAAATATCGCGGGGAATTTGAGGAAAAATTAAAAGCCGTATTAAATGATGTGAAACAATCCAATAATCGGATCATCCTCTTCATTGATGAAATCCACACAATCGTCGGTGCAGGACGTACAGAAGGCTCCATGGATGCCGGCAATATTTTAAAACCGATGCTTGCCCGCGGAGAACTTCGCTGCATTGGCGCAACCACGCAAGATGAATATCGGGAATATATCGAAAAAGACAAAGCATTGGAGCGCCGTTTCCAACGGGTGATCGTCAATGAGCCGTCGATTGAAGTAACCATTGAAATTCTGCGGGGCATTAAAGAGGATTATGAATTGTATCACGAAACCCTTATCACCGATGAAGCCATCGAAGCGGCCGCCAAACTTTCGAAACGCTACATCACCGACCGGTATTTGCCGGATAAAGCCATTGACTTGATGGATGAAGCCAGCGCAGTCAAACGGATTTCCTTAAATGAAGTCCCCCACTCCATCAAAAAAATCAACGAACAAATTTTGCAAGCAAAAATCGCCCTTTATAAGCATGAGTTGGAACCCGGCCCGGCATTTGACCGGCATACATTTGAACAACAGCTAAAAAATTTGGAAACCGAAAAGGAAAAAATGGAAAAGCAATGGGCCAAAGAGCTGGAAATGCTCCATTTCACGCAGCGGGAAAAAAGAAATTTGGCAAGATTGCATAAGTTATACGAAAAAGCGGTAAAGAACAATGAAGTCGGTCAAATCGTTCAATTGGAAACCGGTGACATTCCTGCATCCGAAAAGAGACTGAAAGATCTGGAACAACAATGGGAGGCATTAAAGCAAAGCAAAACCTTTATCGATAATGTAGTGACCGCCGAAGATATCGAGCGCGTCGTGGAAAGGCTGACGGGAATCAAAATTACAGGCGTTATGGAAAATGAACGGGAACGGCTATTGCATTTGGAGGACGAAATACACCAATACATCGTGGGACAAGATGAAGCGGTGAAAAAAGTGACCCATGCCGTTTTGCGTTCAAGGGCTGGCATTAAAAATCCGAATAAACCGACCGGCTCGTTCCTGTTCCTTGGCCCTACCGGCGTCGGCAAGACAAAACTGGCCAAAGTGCTGGCAAAAGTGTTGTTCGGTACCGAGCTGGATATGGTGCGATTGGACATGTCAGAGTATATGGAAAAACATGCGGTCGCGAAACTCATCGGTCCTCCGCCGGGATACGCCGGCTATGACGAAGGGGGCCACTTGACGGAGGCGGTCCGACATCGGCTCCATTCCATCATCGTTCTCGATGAAATCGAAAAAGCCCATCCGGATGTTTTCAACATTCTATTGCAAGTGCTCGATGAAGGAAGACTTACGGACTCCCAAGGACGGACGGTGGATTTTAAAAATACGATTTTAATTATGACAAGCAATATCGGATCAAAATTGCTATTGGATTCGATTGATAATTATGGTGCCATTACACCTGAAGCAAGGGAAGCGGTCATGAACGAATTGCGGGCCCATTTCAGACCGGAATTTTTAAACCGGATCGATGAAACCATCATTTTCAACCCATTGGTGAAAGAACAAATGGTAGCGATTGCAGAAATCATGATGAAAGAACTCAATGAACGATTAAATGAAAACAAAATGATTCTGCACGCAACTCCGGAGGTCATCCAATGGATCGCGGAGAATGGGTACGATCCAATTTATGGAGCCCGTCCAATTCAACGGTTTATCGTCCAGCACATTGAAACACCGCTCGCCCGGGATATCATCGCCAATCAAATCGGCGAAAATGTCCGTATTACCATTTCCATCGAAAATGATGAACCGGTTTTCCATTATGAACCGATATAATTCCACTTCCATGAAGGAGAGGAATACCCCTATCCCCTCTCCTTTCCCGAAATTTCATCCCATTAAACCTTAAAAACTGTTATATTTTGTAACAAAGTTCCAATAATCTTCAAAAAATTCTATGGACGGATATTTTGAAATTCGCTACAATTAATTTATAAACGTTTTCATTATTCTGAAAATTCTTACTTATGTAACTCTTCCCACAAAAAAAAGAAGGTGATTCCTTGAAAACTTATGATGTACTCATTATCGGAGCGGGACCTGGGGGATATGTCGCGGCGGAAGAAGCGGCACAGCTCGGGAATTCAGTGGCGGTGATTGAAAAAAATGCCGTTGGCGGCTGCTGTCTCAATGTGGGTTGCATCCCTTCCAAAGCTTATTTGCAATACAGCCACTGGTTGTCCGCCGTACAGGCCCTTAATGCAAACGGTTTATCCGTGACAGTGAATCAAATCGATTTCCCATCCGTTGTGAAAAGAAAAAACAAGATTATCTCCACCTTACAATCCGGCATTCACATGACCTTTAAAAAGAATGGCATCCATTATATTGCAGGCGAAGCGAAATACGTGGAAGGAAAAATTTTCGAAGTGAATGGAGAGCGATACTACGGAAAAAATGTGTTGCTTGCCACAGGCGGTGCCCCCTTCATCCCGAACATCCCAGGTTTGAGCGATATAGATTATTTGACGACGAACACCTTTTTTGACATGGAAACATTACCGAATCAATTGGCCATCATCGGCGGCGGTGTGATCGGTGTGGAATTGGCCTATGCCATGAAAAGTTTCGGCGTTGATGTCACGATTATCGAAGCCGCACCGGACATATTGCTGACGGTTGATCCGGAAGCCCGTGCCATTGTGAAAGAAAAGCTTCAAAGCTTAGAAATAAAAATCATCACAAAAGCATCCATACAGCAAGTGAAAAAAGGAAAGGTTGTCCTTTCCGGCCATGGGGAAATTCCTTTTGACCAACTTTTGGTGGCAACGGGGAGAAAACAAAACCTTGAGATTCCAAAAGCGATGGGACTTGAGTTGGATGAAAAACAGCAATTTGTGAAAGTCAATGAATATTATGAAACAAGCATGAAACATGTTTATGCCGTTGGCGATCTAATCGGCGGCTATACTCTCGCCCATTCGGCCAGCGCGGAAGGCATCAAAGCCGTCCGGGCCATGAGCGGCAAAAAAGAAAGGCCCGTATCGCCATACAGCATCCCCCGCCCCCTATTCATCGAACCGGAAGTATCCGAATTCGGGATGAGTGAAGAAGAAGCAAGAAAAAAAGGCTATGACGTAATTGTCGAAAAAATGCCGTTTTCATTCAATGGACGGGCCATTGCCGCCAATGAAACAGAAGGATTTGTCAAAATCATATCCGAAAGGAGATATCGGGAAATATTGGGAGCCGTGATTGTCGGACCCAATGCGGCGGACCTGATTCACCAAATTCTTGCCGTCCATGAAGCGGAAGGTACTGTTGATGAATTGGCAAACACAGTCTTCGCCCACCCTACCATTTCTGAGTTGATCCAGGATACAGCCAAAAGAATATTAAAACATCAATAAATCATAAGGAGGAATCAAGAATGACGGAAAAAGCAAAAGGCATGCCTAAATTGTTTGCGAGTGTTGATACGTCGGTGAAAGAATTGGTGGATTTAGAGATTCGCACAGCTACGGATACTGCGGAGTTGACAAAAGATAAGGCAAAATCCATGTATAAATCCATGGAGGATATCCGCAATTTTGAAGAAAATGTAAAACGTTTCTTCGCTGCCGGGGAAATTCCGGGGTTTGTGCACTTATACGCCGGTGAAGAAGCGATTGCTGTTGGTGTTTGTGCCCACCTGACAGATGAAGACTACATAACAAGCACCCACCGAGGACACGGGCATTGTATTGCCAAAGGCGGCGATTTAAAAGGAATGATGGCTGAAATCTTTGGGAAAGCCACAGGTCTTTGCAAAGGTAAAGGCGGTTCCATGCACATTGCCGACATGAATAAAGGAATTTTAGGCGCCAATGGAATGGTTGGAGGCGGTTTCGGACTGGCAACAGGTGCTGCCATGCGCAACAAATATAAGAAAACGGACCGGGTTGCCGTTTGCTTCTTCGGTGATGGTGCAGCCAACGAAGGTGTATTCCATGAATGTTTGAATATGGCATCGATTTGGAAGTTGCCAGTGATTTTTGTATGTGAGAATAACCTTTTCGCCGAATCCACTCCACAATGGTATTCTTCCGCTTCCCGTACAATCGCGGAAAGAGCGGCCGCCTACAATATGCCTGGGGTTCGGGTGAACGGAAAAGATGTTGTCGCTGTTTATGAAGCGGCCGGCGAAGCAATCGAACGCGCACGCAAAGGTGAAGGACCAACACTAATAGAATGCGTCACTTACCGGAACCACGGACACTTTGAAGGTGACGAACAAACTTACAAAGCGCCTAGCGGAGAAGAAAAAGAATGGGCGGAAGTGGATCCGCTTGAAGTATTCCGTCAATACGCCATCGAAAACGGCTTATTGACTGAAGAAGAGTTGGATCTATTGAGGGAAGAATCCGTTCGCGATATTGAAGAAGCGATTGAATTTGCGAAAAAAAGTCCAGAACCATCACCTGAATCACTCTATCAAGATGTTTTTGCGGATTAATCTAAAAAACTTGGAAAGGAGTTATAGAGAATGGCTAGAGAAATATTGTTCATGAGTGCAATCAATGAAGCGCTTGATCAAGCAATGGCAAAAGATGAAAACATCATTTTATTAGGAGAAGATATTGCAGGCGGAGCGGAAGTCCAACATTTGGAAGAGGCCAACGAAGATGCTTGGGGCGGTGTAATGGGCGTAACCCGCGGCCTTGCGCCAAAATACGGCCGTGAACGGGTCATCGATACGCCGCTATCCGAAATGGGTTATATGGCCGCAGCTGTAGGGATGGCTGTAACCGGTTTGCGTCCTGTAGCCGAGCTAATGTTCAGCGACTTTATCGGCTTTTGCTTTGACTCCATCATTGGACAAGGTTCAAAAATGCGCTACATGTTCGGCGGAAAAGCGAAAGTTCCAATGACGGTGCGCACGATGCACGGTGCTGGAGTGAACGCAGCCGCTCAACACTCTGGCTCCTACTACGGACTGTTCGGTTCGATTCCAGGCGTCAAAGTCGTTGTCCCTGCAACACCATATGACGCAAAAGGTCTTCTCCTCTCCGCCATTGAAGATGATAACCTGGTCATCTTTTCGGAAGATAAAACATTGTACGGAATGAAGGGCGAAGTACCGGAAGAATATTACACAATCCCAATCGGCAAAGCTGCCATCAAGCGGGATGGAAAAGATTTGACAATTGTGACCATCGGAAAAATGTTGTACGTCGGCTTAGAAGTTGCAGACATTTTAGAAAAGGACAATATCTCAGTCGAAGTCATTGACTTGCGCACTGTTGCACCATGGGATGAAGAAACAGTACTGGAGTCTGTGAAGAAAACAGGCCGCTTAATTATCATCGATGAATCCAATCCGCACAACAACACGGCAACTGATATCGCTTCAGTTGTAGCAGACAAAGCCTTTGATTATTTAGATGGACCGATCAAATGCGTATGCGCGCCAAACACACCTGTTCCGTTTGCTGCTAATCTTGAAAAATTATATATCCCAGATGCTAATAAAGTATTGACAGTAGCGACAGAAATTATCGATGACTTGAGAGTTAAATAGAGAGGGGTGATTCATCATGGCTACGGAAATATTGATGCCTAAGCTAGGCTTGACGATGACAGAGGGTACAGTAGAACATTGGTTTGTAAATGAAGGTGATGAAGTTCATGCAGGTGATGCAGTGGCGGAAATCAGTTCAGAGAAATTGACCGGTGAAGTCGTTGCACCAGAGTCCGGTACAATCATTAAAATTGTCGCTCAAGTAGGAGATGTCGTACCAAGTAAGGCGCCCATCGCGTATATCGGAAAACCTGGTGAACAGATCGGCTCCCCTTCTCCATCAGCCGGCACACCGGAAGTACAAACCGTCAAAACACCGGTGGCAAATGAACCTGCAAAAACGGAATCAAATGTAAAAGATGACGGAGAAAGAATCTTTATTACGCCAATTGCCCGCAAGATGGCGAAAGAACTTGGCATTGATATTCGCAATGTTGTCGGTACAGGTGGCAACGGGCGAATTACCCGGTTGGATATATTGAGATATCAAGCCTCTATGGAGAAAGCATCTCCGGCAACAGACAGCGTTCCATCCGCGTCAGCAGTTTCATATGGTGCCGGTCTTGCCGGTTTGCGCAAAACCATTGCCCAACGAATGATGCGCAGTGTCCAAACAACTGCCCAAGTAACGAACCATCGAAAAGTGGATATCACCGAATTGATGAAATTCCGCGAAGATATCAAGTCGAAAGTGAAAGAACCGCTTGACAATAATGAACTAAGCATCAATACCCTTCTGACAAAAGCGGTCGTTTTGGCACTAAAAGATACGCCGGATATGAACGCCTGGTATCATAATGGCGAATATATCCGCGTGGAAGAAGTGCATATCGGAATGGCCACGGCGGTGGAAGACGGCTTGGTCGTTCCCGTCGTCAAAAACGCCCATCTCATGTCCTTGTCCCAACTTGGCGCTGCCATCAAGAAGGTGACAACCGAAGCACGGCAAGGCACACTGGACGGCAGCCTTTACAGCGGATCGACTTTTACGATTACAAACTTGGGCGGTTATGAAATCGAATACTTCACCCCTATCTTGAATACACCGGAAGTGGGCATTTTAGGTGTCGGTGCCATCCAAAAAGAACTGGCACTGGAAAATGGTGAAGTGGTGGAGAAATTGAAATTGCCACTCAGTTTAACTTACGATCACCAAATTATCGATGGTGCTCCTGCCGCGGAATTTTTGGGAAAAATCGCCGATTACTTGCAAGACCCATATCGTCTGCTTCTATAAAAAGAAAATGTTCACTCACCTTTCCTCTTTATATATGTTTGATGCATGTTTTCCTGACTTTGAACCCCTTGGACCCTCTCAAGAGAATCCAAGGGGTTTTCATGTTAAAACAGAAGGGCCGACTGTTTTTTCCATTTTGAAAAGTTCGTTGCTTGGTCAATGATTTCACGGATTTCCTTTTCTGCTTCAGCATACAATTTGGCGTAGTTCGTCGCACGGAGAATCGCTTTTCGATATTTCTTTGAAATTTCTTCAATTTTCGCCTCGGCTTCATCGGATAGTTGGCAATGTTTTGTAATGTCAAAGATGACATCCCCTTCCCTTCCATCTTCAGGGAAGTATTCGTGGGGAGCGGTACTGTCGAAAATGCAAAGCTTCAACTCCGGCAAAATGACCATGTCGATGGATTTGGAATCTAATCCGCACCACACCTTTTGGACATCAAACCCTCTTTTCAATGCATCCTGCGTCAATTTCTTCAGCATGGTCGACTTTCCTGTCCCTGGCAATCCCTTAATAAAATATCTTCTATCCATATTCCGTGTAATATTTTGCAGAAAATCTTTGGCCCCATCCGGCGTCAGCGTTCCGAACAAGCGGTGGGTTAAAACACCGGATTTATTGAGAAGCATGCCGTCAAATATTTGGTCAAAGAATTCATCCTGTTGCTGTTCATACGCCTTCCAATCCATATGGGCCTGCGTCTCTTTTTCCCAATCATCGTGAATCCGGATGGCTTGTTGAAGAGAAGCAAAACATTGATCATGCCATTTTTCGGCTTCCTCGGAAAGTTGCTTCAATCGTTCGCCATGTTTTATGAGGATCGGTTCTTCCAAACATTCATAGAAGGAAATGACTTTATCGCGGGTGCCAAGTTGCGTTGGTTCAATGGAAGGTTTTGAGCTTTGGAGAAATAAAGTGTCGATGCCTTTGATGAAGGTTGCCTGAATGGTATTTTCAAAAAGGGGATCATAGAAAAATTCGATATCATGGCCTTTATTGACATAATGATAGCCGATTTCTTTTAATAAATTGGAAACATTGAAGCCGAAGATGCCTTTCAAAAAATAGACTTCCTTGGCTTCCCGTACAATGTCTTTATATAGATTTTTCCATCCCTGTCCGGTCATTGCCTGCCCAAAATATTTTGTAATGGAACCTTTCAATGGATCATCCTTTCCGGGTGATTGTAGTGCCAAACACCTATAACAGCTCTTTCCCCACCTTTTCATAGATGGCAAGCGCCTCATCCAGCATTTCTTTCGTATGGCTGGCGGTTGGCATATTGCGGATGCGGCCTGTTCCTCTTGGTACGGTCGGATACACAATGGCTTTTGCATAAACGCCTTCTTCCAATAAACGTTTTGAAAACGCCTGTGTCAATTTTTCATCTCCAATGATGCAAGGGGTGATCGGCGTTTCCGAATTCCCGATATCAAACCCGAGCTTTTTTAATCCCGCTTTAAGATAATTGCCGTTCTCCCATAACTTGTCGGTCAGTTCTTTCGACTGCATCAACATATCAATCGCTGCAATGGTTGCCGCCACATCCCCCGGAGGCACCGCCGTTGAAAAAAGAAATGGACGGGATCGCACCTTCAGCCAATCAATCAGCCTTTTCTTCCCTGCCACATAGCCGCCGACAACACCGATCGCCTTTGACAACGTCCCAATCTGAAAATCGATTTCTTTCTCCAATCCGAAATGCTTTACCGTCCCTCTTCCATTCCCGGTGACCCCTGAACCGTGGGCATCATCCACATATGTGATCAAATCGAATTCCTTCGCGATTTCTACAATGTCCGGTAACTTCGCCAAATCCCCATCCATTGAAAAAACGCCATCGGTAATGACCATCATCTTCCGGTAGCGCCCGGATTCCGCGGCTTCCTTGGCCTTTTTCCGCAAATCATCCATATCAGAATGAGTATATACAACAATCTTTGCTTTGGATAATCGACAGCCGTCAATAATCGAAGCGTGATTCAATTGATCCGATAAAATGCAGTCGTCCTGATCCATCACTGCGGAAATGGCAGCCATGTTGCAGTTGAAACCGGACTGGTAGCTGATTGCCGCTTCCGTCCCTTTAAACTCGGCAATCTTTTCTTCCAATTGCTGATGCAAATCGAGGGTCCCGTTAATCGTTCGTACTGCTCCTGCCCCGACTCCGTATTTGTCGATGGCTTCTTTGGCCACTTTCTTCAGTTGCTCATTCGTCGCCAAACCTAAATAATTATTGGATGATAAATTAATCAACCTTTTGCCGTTGATTTCAATGACAGGCCCGTTCGCCCCTTCTAACACATCAATTCGGTTATATAATCCTTGGCTTTTTAATTGCTGCAAGTTTTCCTCAAGAAATGCATCCAGAACTTTTGCCAATTCTCCACCTCCAACTGGGTTGTTTACAGTCACTATATGACAGGAACCTTCAATTCTTATCCGATGAAACGCAAATTCCCGAAAGAAATGATGTTATTTCATATTAGAAAAAGCATGCACCCCGCTCAATACAAAAAATGGCGTTGATGAAGTGAAACTGGATTTACCGATGCTCGGGAAAAATTTCATTTTTACAATAAAAAAAGGCTTAAGCCCCCGTAAAAGCTTAAGCCGTTTGATTTTGTTCCACCGAAAGCAAAGGTGCGCCAAAAACTTCGGCCTGATTCAAAAATGCCCATCAGGCCCCGCTTACCAATGCTTTTTCACTTTCCAGCACTTTCCCTAAAAGCTTCGCCACTTCCAACATGCCGTATTTGCCTGCTCTTGCTTCCGCATCGCTGTTGTAATTCGTATTTGTATTAATGTCGTACGTAAAAACGACGCCGTTTTCATCCTTGATGAACTCAATGCCGGCAACTGCGATGTCATTGGCCTGCAAGAACGCTTCATACGTTGCGATTTGCTCCAAATCCACATCGTCAATGATTTCAAATTTTGGTTTCTGTTCCACCTGCTCGCCAACCGGGCAGAACAAGTCATTGATTTGGCAAGCATCTGCCGGGCAAAGCTCAAACCCTTTCGAAGTATCCACGCGCACAGCGTAGAAAAATTTTCCGCCGATGAATTCTGCCCGTGTAATATAGGATTCCGGCGCTTTAATATACTCCTGGATCAGCGTGATGCCGTCCACCGGCTCTTCATATGCCGGTCCATCAAGATATTCTTTCAATGCGTCGATGGAATGGAATAATTGTACACCAAGCCCTTTTCCGGCGCGGTTATGCTTTGTGATAAAAGGTGTTTTTCCCAGGCTTTCCGCCGCTTTCACAATCTGCTCTTTTCCGACTGCCCCAATCGTTTTTGGCACGCGGATCCCCGCTTTTTCAAGAGCGATGTATTGATTGATTTTGCTTAACTCCAATGATAATGCCTTCGTTCCATTCAATACTGTACGGCCGTGATGCTCCAGCCATGCAAGCACCGCCCCCGTCAACTCCGGAGCAAAGCGGTGGTTGCGCGTATGGGATGAAGCGCTCATCCGGCTATAGTAAATCCCTTTCGGCGGCTCCTTCGTCAGATCAACCGTCCCCTCGTCCAAATGCCACAACTCATAAGGGAGATTCAATTCTTCCAAACGTTTCGTCAGATGAACTGTCCATTCATCGTTTTCATGGATGACATAGATTTTTGACATTTATTTCACTCCTAATTTTTCTTTTCTCAATTCTTCCACCAACGGCATCACTTTTTCCGCAAAGCGGTTCATCTCTTCCAATTGAGGGGAGAATTGGAGAATCAATAAATTCACTCCGGCATCTTCGTATTCCAGTATGCGTCTTGCGATTTGTTCCGGCGTTCCGATTAAATTTGGACGCAAACCGCGGTTGGATACGGAATAGTCTTCCAGGCTGACATTTACATTTAATTGAGACTTGCTGATAAAATCCTGATATCCCGCATAGCCCGGACTTCCCTCAGATACATCCGTAATGCGGGCCAATTCTTCTTTCGCCTCTTCTTCTGTATCCCGGCAAATGACAAATGCGGCCATTCCAAAGGTTTCAAAAGGCGGTTTTCCTAAATTTTTTCTTCGATTTTGCATATCAGCAAGCTTTTCTCTCACTTCTTCCACTGTTCCCCCGTGGATTACATAAGAATCGCAAGTTTTGGCAATCGTTTGTTTGCCTGTTTCGCTTTCCCCGCCGGCATAGAGCGGAATATGGCGATTGCGCAGCGGCTTCGGCTCCAAATACGTATTTTCATATTGATAGAACTTCCCTTTATAAGAAAACGGCGTGTGATTCCATAAGCCTTTCAGCACTTCAATAAATTCTTCCGTGCGGGCATATCGGTCATCGTGGGCTGTAAACTGTCCGCCATATTGTCTCGCCTCTTCTTCCCACCATGCGGAAACAATATTCAATGAAAGTCTGCCTCCGCTGATGTGATCGATGTTTGTTGCCGTTTTCGCAAAAGTGGCAGGGTTATAGAATCCCGGACGGATAGCCACTAAGATTTCCAATTTTTCCGTAACGGCGCTGATGGCTGCCGCTGTGGACCATGCATCCATCGACGGCGCTTCAATTCCTTTTATATCATTTAAAAATAATTCCGGAATGAGTGTCATCGAATACCCTTTTTGTTCCGCATTTTGTGCCAATGTTTTTAAGTATTCAAAGGTAGTGGGCATGTTTTCATTTTCCACATTTCTCAGCCAGCCGCCCCAAACCGGCATCCAAAAGCCATATTTCATATTTGCTCCGCCTTCCTTTCTTTCTATTCGAAACTATCTGAATTTTTTAATTGCACTAATCCTATCACATTACTCTATTTAATTCAATAGTATTTTTCCTACAAAACATAGTTGACACATTGGATTAATGTGATATATCATGGTCGATAACAAAATGTTCAAAAAATTCACTACTCGAAGGAGAGACATTTCCAATGACTGAATACCGATTTGATACCCTTGCTGTACACCACGGCCAGGCGCCCGACAGCGACTATGGTTCAAGAGCTGTTCCTATATATCAAACCACTTCCTATGTTTTCGAAAGTGCCGAACATGCCAGCAAACTATTCGCTTTGGAAGCAGATGGTCACATTTATTCCCGAATGAGCAATCCGACGGTGGATGTCTTCGAAAAACGGATGGCTGCCCTTGAAGGCGGAGTGAGCGCCATTGCGACTTCTTCCGGCCAAGCGGCAATCACATTGGCTTTATTGACATTGGCAAAACCAGGCGATGAAATCATCGCTTCTTCCAATATATATGGCGGTACATATAATCTGTTGGATGCCACTTTGAGAAGGGCCGGCATTAACGTCATTTTTGTGCCGGGCACCGATCCAAAACAATTTGAAGAAAAAATCACCGATAAAACAAAGGCGATTTTCGCAGAAACAATCGGTAATCCCAGCCTGCATGTTTTGGATATCGAAGAAACCGCCAAAGTGGCCCATGCTCATGGCATTCCGCTTGTGATTGACAGCACCTTTACAACGCCTTATATTACAAAGCCGATTGAATGGGGAGCAGACATCGTCATCCATAGCGCAACAAAATGGATTGGCGGACATGGCACTGCCATTGCCGGTGTCATTATTGACAGCGGGAACTTCCCATGGGACTCCGGACGTTTCCCGGAATTTACGGAGCCCGATCCGACTTACCACGGTGTGCGCTTTTACGAAAAATTCGGCCGTGAAGCCTTCGCCTCAAAAGTGAGAGCGCAGCTTTTAAGGGATTATGGAGCTTCTTTATCCCCTTTTAACGCTTTCCTGTTATTGATCGGCCTTGAAACGTTGCACCTCCGCATGCAGCGCCACTGTGAAAACGCTCTGAAACTTGCACAATATTTAGAGCAGCATGAAGCGGTGGAATGGGTCCGATACCCGGGACTTTCCGGTCACGAATCCTATGAAAATGCCAAAAAGTATTTTAAAAACGGTTTTGGCGGAATTGTTGTTTTCGGTGTGAAAGGAGACCGGAAAACGGCCGCGAAAGTACTGGATGAAACAAAGCTCTGGTCCCATCTTGCCAATGTGGGGGATGCCAAATCCCTGATCATCCATCCCGCGACAACCACTCACCAGCAGTTGTCAAAAGAGGATTTGGTAAAAACCGGGGTTACAGAAGAAATGATTCGCCTCTCTTGCGGAATTGAAGACTTTGAAGATATTAAAGAAGACTTAAATCAAGCATTGCAAAAAGCAGTCTTACAAACCATTTAGAAGGAGTGTTTTCGTTGAAAAAGAACATTGCCATAGTGCTAACCTTAATTCTTGCTCTTACCCTCATTCTTCAAGGATGCTCATCAAGCAATGCTTCCGGGAATGAAGAATTGAAAACCATCCGTTTGGATTATGCCTATTACTCTCCTGCCAGTCTCATATTAAAATATAACGGCTGGGCGGAGGAAGAATTTGAAAAAGAAGGCGTCAAAGTCGAATGGACATTAAGCCAAGGTAGCAATAAAGCGCTGGAATTCTTGACTTCCAACAGCATTGACTTCGGATCGGCAGCCGGTGCGGCGACACTAATTACCAAAACAAAAGATGTGCCGATCAAAAACATTTATATTGCCTCCACTCCTGAATGGACGGCTCTTCTCACAAAAGATGCTTCCATTCAAAGCGTGGAAGACTTAAAAGGTAAAAAGGTAGCCGCCACTTACGGAACAGATCCATACATCTTCCTGCTTCGCGCATTGAATGAAGCCGGTTTATCCGAAAAGGATATTCAATTTGTCAACTTGCAGCACCAAGACGGCTATCAGGCTTTATTAAAAGGCGATGTGGATGCCTGGGCCGGCCTTGACCCAATCATGGCAACAGCCGAATTGAAATCCGGTGCGAAGATCTTTTATCGAAACATTGATTTCAATACGTATAACTTCTTAAATGTCCGGAAAGAGTTTGCGGAGAAACATCCGGAAGCGGTGGAAAAAGTGATTCAATTGTATGAAAAAGCCCGTGCATGGATCCTTGAGCATCCGGATGAAGCGGCGGAAATCATCTCAAAAGAAGCTCAAATTGATCTGGACATAGCGAAAAAACAATTGGAACGCACAAAATTTGATACGTACATCCCATCCGATGAACAAAAAGAAGCTCTTCATGCAGCCGGAGATATCTTGCAAAAAGCGGGCGTCATCAATCAGAAAGCGGATTTGACAAAACATATCGATGAATTGATTGATCCTTCTTTCGCTAAAAAAGTAAGTAAATAAGGAGGTTTACTAAAATTGAGTAAAAAAGTATCCGGAATATCCCAAACAATCCCGCTTTCTATTGAAACGAAAAAATCAGCCAAAAAGAAAAGAAATTCGAATGTATGGCTCGGCTTCATTTTGCCCGCCCTGCTGCTTGCCGTCTGGACGGCCGCAACGGAAACAGGATTTATTCCGTCTTACCAGCTCCCTTCCCCAAGAAATGTCATTGAACGGATTGTGCGTTTAGTGCAAGACGGTTCTTTATGGTCCCATGTCGGTATCACGTTTTACCGGGTGGGCATCGGGTTTTTCATCGGTACTGTGGCAGCCGTATTGTTGGGATCCATTGTCGGATTTTACAGCAAAGCCGAGAAAATTTTTGATCCGATCATCCAGGCATTCAAATCGATTCCTTCCTTGGCCTGGGTGCCCCTCTTCATCTTATGGATGGGCATCGGGGAAGCATCGAAAATCAGCTTGATCGCCGTCGGGGTATTCTTCCCTGTTTATTTGAACATCGTCAGCGGCATTTTGAACGTGGACCGGAAATTGATTGAAGTCGGAAAAGTATATGGATTGGGCCATTTCCAATTGGTCAAACGCATCATCTTCCCGGCAAGCCTCCCTTCCTTTTTCACAGGACTCCGTAGCGGCCTTGGGTTGGGATGGATGTTCGTCGTTGCCGCCGAATTGATGGGAGCGAGCGAAGGATTGGGATATCTCCTGGTGATCGGGCAATACTCTTCCTCCCCCGACATCATCATTGCCAGCATCTTGTTGTTCGCGATTGTCGGCAAATTGACGGACTGGTTTGTGAAAATTATTGAAAATAAAGTATTGGCATGGCGAGATACTAGCGCGATAGGAGGTTAAACATGCTTACCATCAATCGACTCAACCGCATTTTCGAAGGCGATAACGGCGTGCGGAATGTCTCCTTTTCCGTGGAAAAAGGCGAAATCATCGGGCTGCTCGGAAAAAGCGGTTCGGGGAAAAGTACCATTTTGAAAGCCATTGCCGGTCTCGATCAAGGATATAGCGGGGACATTCTCATCAATGGCGATAAAATTCAGGGACCCCACGAAGAAATCGGGGTCGTCTTCCAGGAACCGCGGCTTTTTCCATGGTTGACAGTGCTTGAAAATGTCCAGTTTGGCCTGAATGGAAATAAAAAAGAAAACACCGCTGCCGCTCGGGAACTGTTGAAAGAAGCGGGACTCGAACATGCGGAAAATTTATATGTCAAACAATTATCCGGCGGAATGGCGCAGCGGGTGGCGATCGCCAGAGCCCTTGTAACAAATCCAGGCCTGCTCCTTCTCGATGAACCTTTCAGTGCGCTCGATGCGTTTACCAAAATGCAACTTCAAGATTTGGTGCTGAAAATCTGGAAATCGCAGCAGTTAACGGCGGTGATTGTCACTCATGACATCGATGAAGCTTTATACTTATGTGACCGGATCATCGTCTTATCCGGAAAACCCGGGCAAGTGGAGCAGGAATTCCGCATCGAGGAAGCGCGGCCCAGAAACCGCGGCAGCGAAACCCTTGCCCGCATGAAAGCGGAAATTCTGAAATCTTTAGGTATTGAAGCGGTCTACAGTTAATTTAATTCTGTTGTCCGCTTTAATATAACCCCCCTGTTACACGGGAAGAGGCTGGGACATAACTAATAAAGTGAACGAGCTGCAAAAAAAATTTTTTGTAAAAAATTGATATCACAGAAAAATGATTGGAGTGACGGGGCGACTCCTGCGGGAACAGCCCGAGTCTCGAGACCCCGCAGGAGCGAAGGTTTGAGCTCCGAGGAGGCTCGAGCCGGGCCCGCGGAAAGCGTCCCCGGAACGGAAATCAATTTTCTTCAATTATCAAAAAAACACCATTTTTCTCCCGTGAGAAAATGGTGTTTTTTATCTTTTGTCCCAGCCTCTTTCTTTTTCTTGGCGTCCAAAGGGGATCTTGATCTGCTCAAGCGAAAAGTTCCCTGACCAGGAAGAACCCCGGTCCTTACAAAATAACTCCCACCTTTTGCATTATTTTTTATTATCCTTCAATATCATCCCTCCCGCCCTTCATTGAATTGTCCATCGATTTTTGATTTATCTATTGGTAGCGTAATTGTTGAAAGGTCTTAAAAATTCCCCCTTGCTGGAACTTTCGGTTATGGCGGACAATAATGGGGAGCCATTTCCCTTTCGAAATTGTTTTATTTTATACTGGTAATAGAAACGATTGGAATGAAGGAAAACAACAATTTCATATGTTCGGCTTGTGCAAACCCTTTCCACCGGCATCCAAACGTTGATTGAATGAAAACCAATGAATAATAAAGGATGATTAATGTGACGAATGAAGTGACTTTTCGTATTGCGACCCTTGAAGATTTGCCAATCATTGTGGAGATTTACAATTCGACGATTCCAAGCAGAATGGTCACTGCGGATACGGAACCCGTAACAGTGGAGGATCGATTACAGTGGTTTTATAGCCATAATCCTGAAAAGAGACCTTTATGGGTGGTGGAATTTGAAGAAGATATTTGTGGTTGGGTAAGTTTTCAGTCTTTCTATGGGAGACCTGCTTATGATGCCACTGTTGAAGTCAGCATTTATCTTCATGAAACCTATAGAGGAAAAGGACTGGGGAAAAAGATTTTAAGCAAGGTGATCGAGGAATGCCCTAAGTATAAAATTGACACGCTGCTTGCTTTCATCTTTGGACACAACGAACCAAGCCTTAAACTATTCTACAGTTTCGGCTTTGAAAAATGGGGGCATTTGCCGGAAGTGGCGGAATTGGATGGAGTTAAGCGGGATTTACTGATTCTCGGCAAAAAAATACGGTAAATAAATATATCCGACCCAAGAAAGGGATAAAAATTTCTTGGGTCTCTTTCTAAAAAAGCAGTGAATCATTTCTAATGGATAAACGGTTTCTCCCCTTCCATCGCTTCTTCCCCTATACATTTTAATAGCAGTTTCTGGAAGTAAGGCAATGCAAATTGCACAATATAGCCGGATCCAACCGCAATAATGACCGTGCCGATGCCAAAGGGGCCACCCAATATCCATCCGATCACAGCAACGATCAACTCAATGGACATGCGGGCAACTTTAATGCTTCCCCCCAATTTTTCAACAATCCACATCATCAATCCATCCCGTGGACCCGATCCTAAATTTGGCGAAATGTACATCCCTGTGCCAAAACTTAAAACAAAAATGCCGATCAAAAAATAGATCAATTGGAAGAAAAAATTCTCCGCTTCAGGCAAAAGCCAATAAAAGAAGTCGATGAACACGCCTGTCAACAACATGTTTAACCATGTGCCGATTTTTGGAAAACTTTTATACATGAGCGAAGTAAAGGCAACAATGATAAGCCCCGTTATAATTACCCAGGAACCGATCGATAATCCGATTGTTTTATATAAAGCGATATGCAACACATCCCACGCATTGACCCCGATTTCTTCTCCTTTAATCACCATCGCAATTCCCAACGCCATAATGATTAAACCGGCGATGTAAAATCCCCAACGCCATGAATAAACTTTCCTCATCCTTCAAGCCCTTCTTTCTATCTAAATCTTTCTACCCCTGCTTCCAAACAAACATTTTCCACATGCCGCTGGAGCCATACCGGCATTTTTTGAATGGTCAACACGTTCCTGGAACAGAACTTCCTGCCCCTTCTTCATTACGAAAAAATCTATTTTTTTGTAACAGAAGCAAAATCCGCATCTACTGCATTTGCCAAATCCATTGGGGCCAATTGAATTTGCAATCCAATTTTTCCTCCGCTGACGATGATGTAATCAAGATTTTCCGCGGACTTATCAATAAATGTCGGAAACAGCTTTTTCATGCCGATGGGTGAACAGCCTCCGCGCACGTAGCCGGTTGTCCCCAGCAAATCTTTTAAAGGCAACATCTCCACTTTCTTTTCACCGGCCACCCTTGCAGCCGCTTTTAAATCCAACTCCGCTTCCACGGGGATTACAAACACATACATTTTTCCAGCCCCTGCCGTCGTCACAAGGGTTTTGAAGACATGGTCCACCGGATGCCCTATTTTCTTCGCCACCGATACCCCGTCGATTGCCCCCTCCGACTCATAAGCAATGGATTGAAAAGGCACCTTTTTTTGTTCCAATAACCGAATAGCATTGGTTTTTGCGATTTTCTTTTTCGTCACCTTTCATCACCTTCAATTTCCATTCATGCAATACCTATCATATCAGATTTTCCTGGAGCGGGTTGGATCGTCTTCATGAAAAAAGACCGTCCCTTACCGAAACGATCTTTCCCCTTGCCACTTACTTCACTTTTTCAAGATGACGTACCATTTGGCCGTAATGACTTTCCACATGATCGATAATTAAGTGATCGATTAAAAAAGACAACGGTTTGCCATCAAACTTTGGATTATAGCTGGGCGCGGTTTTTTCTAAATCCTCTTCCTTCACTTTTGACAGTACCTGTTCAACTTTAGGAACAAGATTTTTTAGTTTTTCAACCGCTTCTTCTTTTTTCAATTGGGATACCACCTGATTACTAACCGCTGCCAAACGGCGAACATGCTCGTGATTGCGTCCCCATTTGGCCCCTGGTACAATAAGCAATGCTTCTAAATCCGCCACCCAAAAATCCACTGCTTCCAAAACATGTGATACAATTTGCATAGCGGACCATTCCTTTTCGGAAGGCTTCATATACAACTTTTCTTCATCTGTGTTTTCCAGCACTTCAATGATTTTCTCTATACTGTTTTTGAATGATACCAGTTTGTCATTTAATACTTGAACAACCATATCAAACTCCCCTTTATCAAAATAGTGAATTTTACCCCTTATATTGATAATATATATCATAAAATATTAAACTATTATTAATGAATACGCAATGAATACAACCTACACCAGAAAGGAACAATTTTTATGACAAAATCTCCTTCAACTATCGGTTCACTTAGTCAAGGGATTAAAATCATTGATGTCGTCGCACAAAGCGACGTTCCGGTGAAATTTACGGAACTCCAGCAAAAAACAGGTATATCCAAAAGCAACCTTTATAAATATTTGAACACACTAACACAGCTTGACCTGTTATATCGGGATCGACAAGGTTCCTACTCTCTTGGCTACAAACTCCTTGAATACGGAAATGCAGCCATGAGAAATCATGATATCACAAGCAAATTATCTCCGTACTTCAAAGAAATCAGCAATATTACGCAGATGTCCACTTCTCTTTCCATTTGGTTAAATGATTGCCCGGTGATTACAAATATTTGGAATACCAATTACGGCATTAATATCGGCGCCCAAATCGGCACAAAACTGCCTCTTTTATCCGCCGCCGGGAAAGTGTTTGCCGCCTATTCAAAGAACGAAGAAGTGGCCCAATGGATTAAGCTGGAGCAAGAAAGGATTCCGAATTTTTCTGAGGAACAATTTCATAAAGAATTGCAGGAAATCCGCAGCTCCCATGTAGCCTTTGCGAAGGAACCGCTTGTCAATCATGTATCTTCTTTCGGCGTGCCGATTTTAAATTACAAAAATGAAATTATAGCCGCTGTTGCGGTAATCGGGTTTACGGAAAACATCCCGAACGATCCAAAAGTTGAAATGATTCAAAAAGTCATCGACATATGCAAGGAAATGTCAAGAATTTACGGCTATCATGAATAAGAGTGAAAAATGAGGCTGGGACAAAACTAGCTTCAAAATAGGAAAAAGGAGAATTTGAGCCAACTCAAATTCTCCTTTTTCCATTTCTCTCCATTATTTTTGGTCAGTTGATCTTTGTTGGCCGTGTATTTCCGTAA
>NZ_JBHSNQ010000070.1:0-10723 GCF_042655065.1 Ureibacillus suwonensis | reverse complement strand
GATACTTAAATTTTATCAGAAGATGTCCTTATTTTTATTAAAAAAATAGTAATAGCCCATGAAATTTCATTCCAACATTTCATGGGCTGTTTCCATTTTAGAGGAGGGTTTTGTCCCAGCCTCTTTTATTTATGAACTTACCTTTTTTAATTCCGCGAGTTCATCGGAAGTGAATGCCCTTGATCTGGTCAAGAAGCGTTTTCCTTCCACACCTTCCAAACTGAACATGCCACCGCGGCCTTCTACAACATCAATGATCAGTTGCGTATGCTTCCAATATTCAAATTGGGTTTTATGCATATAAAATTTGGCTCCACCAATTTCCCCTAATAATATATCATTGTCTCCGATGATTAAATCCCCTTCAGGATAACACATAGGAGAAGAGCCATCGCAACATCCGCCTGATTGATGGAAAATAATTGGACCATGTTTTTTCTTTAACTGTTCAATGAGGGCAAGGGCTGCATCCGTCGCAACAACGCGTTCCACCAAAGCCATCCCTCCCTGGATAGGAATTAGAAGAAGCCAAGTTTATTTGGATCGTAGCTCACCAGCAAGTTTTTCGTTTGTTGATAGTGTGAAAGCATCATTTTGTGCGTTTCGCGGCCGATTCCGCTCATTTTGTATCCGCCGAACGCTGCATGAGCAGGATATTGATGGTAACAGTTTGTCCATACACGTCCCGCTTGAATGCCGCGTCCCATGCGATAAGCGGTATTAATGTCGCGAGTCCATACGCCTGCGCCTAAACCGTACATTGTATCGTTTGCGATTTCCAACGCTTCTTCCGGCGTTTTAAATGTTGTGACTGCCACAACCGGTCCGAAAATTTCTTCTTGGAAAATGCGCATTTTGTTATGGCCTTTGAAAACAGTCGGCTTAATGTAGTAGCCATCCGCCAGTTCGCCATCCAATTTGTTGCGCTCACCACCAATAAGCAGTTCCGCACCTTCCTGCTTGCCAATATCAATGTAAGATAAAATCTTCTCCATCTGTTCCGTTGAAGCCTGAGCCCCAATCATTGTCGACGGATCAAGCGGGTTTCCTTGCTTAATGGCTTTCACCCGTTCAAGGGCCCGTTCCATAAATTTATCGTAAATGGATTCCTGGATTAACGCTCTTGAAGGGCATGTACATACTTCCCCTTGGTTTAGGGCAAACAATACAAAGCCTTCAATCGCTTTATCCAAAAATTCATCATCCGCATCAAAAACATCTTCAAAGAAGATATTTGGCGATTTTCCACCCAGCTCCAATGTTACTGGAATAATATTTTGTGATGCATATTGCATAATGAGTCTGCCTGTCGTTGTTTCACCGGTAAAAGCCACTTTTCCAATGCGCGGATTGGATGCCAATGGTTTTCCGGCTTCCAAACCAAAACCGTTTACAATATTGACAACACCCGGTGGCAATAAATCTTCAATAAGCTCCATCAACACCAAAATGGAAGTTGGAGTTTGCTCAGCCGGTTTTAAAACCACGCAGTTTCCTGCCGCAAGGGCTGGTGCCAGTTTCCATGCTGCCATTAAAATCGGGAAGTTCCATGGAATGATTTGTCCAACAACACCAATCGGTTCATGAAAATGGTATGCTATCGTATTGTCATCAATTTGGCTGATGCCGCCTTCTTGAGCCCGAATGACTCCTGCAAAATAGCGGAAATGATCGATAGCCAAAGGTATGTCCGCATTTAATGTTTCACGGACCGGTTTACCATTTTCCCAGCTTTCAGCAACTGCTAGCAATTCTAAATTTTCTTCCATGCGATCGGCGATTTTGTTTAAAATTTTTGCCCTTTCCGCAACGGAAGTTCTTCCCCAAGCATCCTTCGCATTATGAGCTGCATCAAGGGCAAGTTCAATATCTTCCGCTGTGGAACGAGCGACTTTCGTGTAAGGTTTACCAGTGACCGGCGAAATGTTGTCAAAATACTCACCATTCACTGGCGGTGTCCATTTTCCTCCGATATAGTTGTCGTATCGCTCCTTAAAGTTTACAATTGCTCCTTCAGTGTTCGGAAATGCATATGCGACAGTTAAAACTGACATTTATCCTACTCCCCCTTAAAAAAATTTTATACCTTCTCCTTGCAGACCCATCATTGTCTACTAAAAGGTATTTAATAATTATTTATTCAGAAACTTCCTGGTTTATTTCTGAATAATATAAAATTTTTTGCCTTGTTATCCTTTCTTTCAAACATACCCCCTATGAACTAATTCAATCAGTTTCTTATCTCTACCCAACCCTTAACGGCAATAAACTACTTATTGCTCGAAAATTTTTATTTTTTCTTTTTTATTTCCGTTTTTTCTCTTTTTCCCAAAACTTTCTCTTACTTTATTTTTCATTGATTCATAGAAATATATAGTCTTTTCTAGTCAAATGGTTGTACAATATATTTAATAGGTTCCGGTTTTCAGAGATAAAAAAGGTGGGATCAATATGTTATCCATTCAAAGCACTGAACGATTGACGGGGGGCCGAATCAGCGGCGACTATTGGGATTTAGATGAGCTGATCAATTCCATCTATGAAGTCATTGGGGATGAAAATAAATATTACGATTACCAAGGGGCCAGACAACGCATTTTAAAAGTTTGCCTTCATTTGAGAAAAGCGACGCAAGGCGAATGCAATATCGAATTTGTTGCAAATGGAATACATAAAGGAATCGAAAAGAAAAAAGACATTCTTGCCCCACAAAAAAATGTCTATTTTTCCGTTGAAATTTTATGGCCGGAATTAATTTTTACCACGCTTGCTTTAAATGACTTCATCGATTTGTATAATGAATTCATCGACGGCAATCCATGGAATCCACATATAACAACGATCCGGAAATTCCAGTCTGTTGTTACGGATTGTTTAAGGGAGCATTTGCCGGAAGAACATTTCAATGTATTTATTCATCTCATGTTCAATAAGTCACCAAAGTACTACCGTTATGCCACCCAATATGTAGATGTTTTAAACTTGGAGTATTTGAAACTTTCGTTTGAAGAAAGAAAGGAGAATTTAGGCGCCTTTGCCATCCGGCTGATGGTGGAGGATGATGAATACATTGCATTAAAAGATGAAATATTGGCCACTGCAAATCTTACAAAACACGAAATCCATGAATTGCCTATTCAAATGAAATATCCTGACCATATTGAATGGTAAAAATCATGCTCCGCTGAATCAGATCACCATAAAAAGTGAAAAAGGCTTACCGAAAAGATCCGTTCTCTTTTCGGATAAGCCTTTTTCATTATATGCCACCCAAATATGCAGCTTTTACTTGCTCACTTTCTTGAAGTTCTTTCGCTTCTCCTGACAATACGATTCTTCCCGTCTCAATAACATAAGCCCGGTCTGCAATTGATAGTGCCATGTGGGCGTTCTGTTCGACAAGCAAAATCGTTGTTCCTTCTTTATTAATGGATTGAATGATTTCAAAGATTTGCTGAACGATTAATGGAGCCAACCCCATCGATGGTTCATCCAAAAGCAACAGCTTTGGTTTAGACATGATGGCTCTTCCAATCGCCAACATCTGTTGTTCCCCACCGGATAAAGTACCGGCCAATTGTTTTCTACGCTCTTTTAAGATTGGGAACATTTCAAATACATGGTTCAAATCTTTTTTGATCCCTTCCCGATCTTTCCGAAGATATGCGCCCAAATCCAAATTCTCTTCAACGGACATATTGGCGAATACTCTGCGGCCTTCCGGTACATGGATAATACCGTTTTTCACAATCACCTGTGCCGGTTTGCCCCCGATTTGTTGCTTGTTATATGTGATTGTGCCATGTTTTGGTTTCAACAAACCGGACAATGTTTTTAATAAGGTTGTTTTTCCTGCGCCGTTCGCACCGATTAACGTAACAATCTCACCTTCATTTACTTCCAAGGAGACATCTTTTAATGCATGGATATTCCCATAATATACATCAATATTATTTACTTGTAACATTAGTTCTTAACCTCCTCGCCAAGGTAAGCTTCGATAACTTTAGGATTGTTACGTATTTCTTCCGGTGTTCCTTCCGCTATCAATTGGCCATGGTCCAGCACGTAAATCCGTTCACAAATCCCCATGACCAAACTCATGTCGTGTTCAATCAATAATATTGTCAAATCAAATTCTTTTCGGATTAATGCAATCAAATCCATTAAATCTTGTGTTTCTTGCGGGTTCATACCTGCTGCGGGCTCGTCCAACAAAAGCAGCTTTGGCCCCGCAGCAAGCGCCCGGGCGATTTCAAGGCGACGTTGCATCCCATAAGGCAAGTTTTTGGCCAACTCATCTTTATAAACATCGAGTCCGAAAATTTTTAAGAACTCAATGGACTCTTTCTCCATTTCCGCTTCGCCTTTAAAATGGCTTGGCAATCGGAGGATGGAAGAAAGGATGGAATGGTTTGCAAGGTGATGGTTTGCAATTTTTACGTTATCCAATACAGTCAAATCTTTGAACAAGCGGATATTTTGGAAAGTCCGGCTGATCCCTTTATGGGTTACTTGATACGGTTTTAACCCTTTAATGCTTTTGCCGTCAAAGGTAATTTCACCTTCAGTTGGCGTATATACGCCGGTCAACATGTTGAATGTTGTTGTTTTTCCGGCTCCATTCGGACCAATAAGGCCGATAAGTTCACCTTTATTGATATACATGTTTACATTTTGAACCGCTTTTAATCCGCCAAACTGTATGCCGATGTTCTCTAACTTTACAAGAGGATTGCTCATGCTTCAGAACCTCCTCTTTTTTTCATTTTGAATACATCTTTCAGCTCTTTCGTTCCCATGAGTCCTGCTGGTCGGTACAACATCACAAGAATCAACACGACGGAGTAAATAATCATACGTGTTTCCGGGAATGCCTGCAAATATTGTGAAACAGCTGTTAAGAAGATCGCTGCAATGACAGAACCTGAAAGACTTCCTAAACCTCCCAACACAACGTAAATCAAAATTTCAAAGGATTTTAGGAAGTTAAATGCTGTCGGTTGAATGATATAGAAGTTATGTGCATAAAGCGCGCCTGCAACTCCCGCAAAAAGTGAACCGATAACAAAAGCAACCACTTTATAATAAGTTGTATTAATCCCCATTGCATCGGCGGCGATTTCATCTTCACGGATCGCCAAACAGCTGCGTCCATGCCGTGACTTTGTAAAGTTGGAAATAACCATGATGGTAATCACAACACCAACAAAGGCATAAGTCCAAGTAGTTGCGTGATTTACAACCATCCCAGCTGCCCCGCCTATATAATCCACATTTAAGAAAACAATTCGGATAATCTCTGCAAAACCTAATGTACAGATGGCCAAGTAGTCACCCTTCAAACGCAATGAAGGCACACCAACAAGTACGCCGGCAACAGCCGCCACAACACCTGCCAAGATGATCCCAACAATAAACGGCAAGCCCAATTTCATCGTACAAATGGCGCTAATATACGCACCTACCGCCATAAATCCGGCATGTCCAATGGAAAATTGCCCTGTAATCCCAATAACAATATGCAAACTTACTGCCAGCATAACGTTGATGCAAATTGTAATTAACATGTTTTGATAATACAAATCTAGCATTCCATTAGTAAGCATTACTTGTACAATTGCATAGATTACCAGCGCAAATGCTAAATAAATCCAAAAGGCTTTTGATTTTTTCATTACCCCAGTCACCTACACTTTCTCACGGATGTTTTTACCAAATAATCCTGCTGGTTTTAAAATCAAAATCAATATCAAAATAACGAAAGCTGCTGCATCGCGCCATAGCGAGAAACCAATAGCGCTTACAATCGTTTCGACGATTCCCAAAATGAATCCTCCGACCATCGCGCCTGGAATGCTTCCAATTCCGCCTAATACCGCTGCGATGAAAGCTTTCAACCCTGGAAGAACACCCATTAACGGATCGATTCTTGTGTAATAGGAACCAAAGATGACTCCCGCTGCCCCTGCCAAGGCAGAACCAATCGCAAACGTTGCAGAGATGGTATTATCAACGTTAATCCCCATCAATCTGGCAGCATCCGCATCGTGAGAAACTGCACGCATCGCTTTTCCGATTTTCGTTTTGTGTACGATGAATTGCAAAAGAATCATAAGAATAATGGTTACGATCAAAATGAAAATTACTTTAGAATCTAACTTCGCACCCAAAATTTCAATAGTTTTGTCCGGCAGCACTTCTTTCGGATACGCTTCTGGTGTCGCACCTCTAAAGAAAATCATGGTATATTCGATTAAAAATGACACCCCGATGGCTGTGGTTAACGCTGCGATACGGGTCGCATTTCTTAAACGCTTATAAGCCACCCGTTCGATGATAACCCCGATAATCGCACAGGCAATCATTGCCGTAATTAGTGCGGGAATAAACCCCATTTCCCATCGGGTGATGGCGAAAAAGCCGATAAATGCCCCGAGCATGAAAACGTCTCCATGAGCAAAGTTGATTAATTTAATAATCCCATAAACCATCGTATATCCCAACGCAATCAAGGCGTATATACTTCCCAAGGAAATACCGTTAATGAGCTGCTGCAACCAATCCATAAAGTCACACTCCTTTTTGTAGCCTATGTAATTCTGTCAACTGCAGGCACCATAATGGTCAACTAATATTTGGAATTTTACACTACGAAAGGGAAAAGGGAGGCGGTGTGCCCCCCTTTCTTAAAACATTAAGGTTCGATCTTAGTTTTAAATACTTGTTTTCCATCTTTATACTCAAGGATCGTTGCGGATTTAACTGCGTTATGCTTTTCATCCACTGAGATTGTACCAGACACAAGCGAAATGTCTTTCGTTGCAGCAAGTGCATCTTTAATTTTCTCGCCATCTACAGAACCAGCGCGCTCAATCGCATCTTTGATGAAGTAAACTGTATCGTATCCAAGGGCGTGGAATGCATTTGGCGCTTCACCGTACTTATCATTGAACGCTTTAACAAAGTCTTGGATTTTTGGATCTGGGTCTTCAGATGAATAGTGGTTGATGATGAATGAGTTGTTTAAGTTGTCGGCACCGGCCAATTCAACCAATTTTGGAGAATCCCATCCGTCAGCACCCATCAATGGAACGTCAATTCCCAATTCACGCGCTTGTTTTACAATCAAACCAACTTCTTCATAATATCCAGGAATGAAGATGAACTCTGGATTTTTGGATTTAAGCGTTGTCAATGTTGATTTGAAGTCTGTGTCTTTTGCCACATATGCCGCTTCAGCAACCACTTTGCCGCCATTAGCTTCGATTTGCTCTTTGAATGCAGCCGCCAAACCTTTGGCATAGTCTGAAGAGTTATCCGCAAAAATCGCTACATTTTTCACTCCAAGTTCTTCTGTTGCAAAGTTTGCAGCAATAACTCCTTGGAATGGGTCGATGAAGCAAGTACGGAATACGTATTCGTTGATAGATCCGTCTTCATTTTCAGTAACGTTTGGCGCAGTACCTGAAGCAGTCACTAAAGGAATTTTATTATCGTTCGCAATTTGCACAGTGGCAAGAACGTTACCGCTCGTTGCAGGTCCGATCATTACATCTACTTTTTCTTGTGTCGCTAGTCGAATCGCAGCGGATGTTGCTTCTGCGTTCTCTGATTTGTTATCCACAGCAACAAACTCAATCTTTTTGCCGTCAATTCCGCCATTGGCATTGATTTCTTCAATCGCAAGTTCTGCACCTTGTTTGATGGATGAACCGTAGGAAGCAACTCCTCCAGTCAACTCCAAGTTCGCACCAATTTTGATAACGCCGCCGTCTCCTCCGTTATCTGAACCGCTGTCTTTTGATGCATCGTCACCTCCGTCAGAACCCCCACTACAACCAGCTAGAGCTCCTAATACCAGCGAAGATGCCAGAAAGAGAGAGGCGTATTTTTTAAGTTTTTTTGTTTCCTCCATCATTATTAACTCCCCCCGTTACTAAATTTTTGTAGATAATATTTATAGATATTAGATTTTTCAAAAAATAATGACACCTATCCCAGAAAACTAATATCATAATTTTCTGAAATAAGATTCCGTCTCTAATATCTAATTAAAATGTTTAGCTTTAAGTATTTTAAAACATTCTCTTTATTTAGTCTAGTGCGATTTTTTGGTAAATTTAAATATTTCGTATTATATGGAATTTTTAATTAATAAAATATTGATATTATATCTCGTTTATTATTTTTTTTTATCAAATTTTTATATTTTTCTATCAATAATTTTCGATTATAAAAATTTACAATTTTTTGTTTCAATAGTATGTAACAACTACTATTTTTAAGAACATATTCATGGGATAAAAATACTATTCCAGATTCGAACCCTGAAAGTTCCATTTTTTCTCTTCCTGCATACACTATTCAGAGAAACGGAGGTATGCATATGTACATGTATAATAATGGCTATCCTTATTACTACGTTTATGTACCGGTCAATTATTACCACCCTTATCAGTACCCTCTGTATGCACAACAAATCCCCCAACAATCCTCAAGACCAGGCGTGCAACAACTGATCCAACGCATCCGCACGGAACATAGCAACTTATATACCCAGCTGGAACAAGCAGGGGTAAATCCTCAAATGGTTGATACCCTCATCTTTTTAACCATCTCCTATTTGCAAAGCCAACAAAACTTGAACCGCACTCCAACCCAAATTTACAATCAGTTCCAGCGTGATAATCCTTGGTTCCTGCCATTTATCCGCTCGATGAATTTCCCAGAAAATACAGTGAACCGCATTTTAATAAGAGTCATTGAATTAGCTCTGTCCTATATCCGAGGGGAAAGTCCCACTCCAGAACCTGGACCAAGGCCGGAAGCAGGATGGTCCGATTGGGAAAGCCTTGGCGGCACATTATTAAGCGCGCCGAGTGTAAGTTCATGGGCTCCCAACCGGTTGGATGTCTTTGCAAGAGGGAGCGACAATACGCTGTACCATATCTGGTGGGATGGCAACCGCTGGAGCAACTGGGAAAGCCTTGGCGGTGTATTGACTTCTGCTCCCGGATCTGTTTCCTGGGGGCCAAACCGGATTGACGTCTTTGTAAGAGGGACAGATGATGCATTGTACCACAAATGGTGGGACGGCAGCCGCTGGAGCAGTTGGGAAAGCCTCGGCGGCACTTTGACGAGCGGTCCTAGCGCCTCTTCACAACGGGCAAATCAATTGGATGTCTTCGTAAGAGGAACCGGAAATCGCTTATATAAAAGAACTTGGAATGGATCCAATTGGGAACCTTGGGAAGACCTTGGAGGAAATCTGGCTTCCGAACCTGCCGCAATTTCTTGGGGACCGAACCGGATTGACGTCTTTGCGAGAGGGGCAAATAACGATTTAATTCATAAATGGTGGGACGGCAACCGCTGGAGTGATTGGGAAAGTCTCAGCGGCACTTTGACAAGTGCGCCGACAGTTTCATCCAAACGGGCAAACCACCTGGATGTCTTTGTAAGAGGCGTGGGCAATCGATTATATAAGAGAACTTGGAACGGCACTCGTTGGGAACCTTGGGTAAACCTTGGCACTACACAAATCACGAGTGCACCAGCCGCTGTTTCTTGGGGGCCGAACCGGACAGATGTCTTTGCCCGGGGACAAAACAACGATTTAATCCACCGTTATCAACAAAGTTAACCATAAACGATCCTATCGGGTAAAACGTTACCTGATAGGATTTTCTTATGCTTTAACGTTTACTGTGTTGAAGCGGTAATGTTTCCGCTTTTGTCCAATATGGAATATTCTTATGACTCTCCCGAAAGAACAGGATATAATAAAAGTTGCCATCCAAAACGACGAACTGTCTATGGGAGTGAAGATATGACGACAAAACTTTATATCAATAACGATCATTTCATTGCCGGCATAACATTAAAAAATGAAGTGGAATTGGAACAACATAACATGGCTCTTCATGTTTGCGAAAAGGAAGAAGAAATCATCCAAAACCGCAAAAAACTTGCCGCTTACATCGGGTGCGATATCCGGCAATTTGTTTGTGCCAATCAGACCCATAGCGACAACGTTTACAAAGTGACCGCACAAGACCGCGGACGGGGCGCCCTGTCCAAAGATACCGCCATCCCAAATACAGACGCCCTTTATACTACAGAACCCGGCATTGTCCTTTGCACCTTTACCGCCGATTGCGTACCGGTCATTTTCTATAGCGAAAAAAGCGGGATCATCGGAGTCATCCATTCCGGATGGCAAGGAACTGTGAAGGAAATCACAAGAAAAGTTTTTGAATATATCCGGAACAACGAGCAATGCGATTTGCAAGACTTCCATGTGCTTATCGGCACCGCCATCAGCCAAGAAAAGTTTGAAGTCGATGAAGATGTATACGAAAAATTTAAAAACTTGGGATATGCGGATGAATTCGTTTATTTTAATGCGGAAACCGGGAAATACCATATCGACAACCAGCTAACGGTAAAAAGACAATGTGAACTGAGCGGTATACCTTCAGAACAAATCTTCATTGATGCCACATGCACCTTCAAAAATCCACAGGGCTTTTCCTACCGGGAAGATAAAAAAGCCGGTCGCCATTTGACTTTCATCATGAAAAAAGCATAAACAAAGAGGCTGGGACAAAAGATAAAAAACACCATTTTCTCCCGGGAGAAAATGGTGTTTTTTTGATAATTGAAGAAAATTGATTTCCGTTCCGGGGACGCTTTCCGCGGGCCCGGCTCGAGCCCAATG
>NZ_JBHSNQ010000069.1:0-9410 GCF_042655065.1 Ureibacillus suwonensis | reverse complement strand
GTCCCAAGTAGATTGTCAAAGGCTCTTTTCACTTTGACAATCTACTTGGGATGTGGAACAATCCATGAATGGTTGTTGTGCAAAAAAACTTAATCTTTTTGTGTCCAAAAACTTGACGTAGATCCAGCTCAGGAAAATAATAACTTAGAAAAGGAATCTTTCATAGTAAACGAAAAAGAGTTCTTAGTTGAAACGGATAACTCAGTACAGCCTGCTGCTTTACCATTACTTGTAGTACCAGCAATTGCTATCTCTGATTATGTTTGGGCAGCAGCAGGATTAACTGTAGCAGCTGGAGTTTATCAATTATGGTTGAAAGAACCAACTTTAGTTGAAAATATTAATATAGCATACAAAGCAATTCCAAAAAAACTATTAAATAATGATGGTTATGTAGATTTGGGTAAATTTACCGATAAAGTAAATGGGAAAACTGCCTATAAAGATCCAAAAACGGGATGGCAAATAGATAAAGATACAGCAGGACATGGAGGTAGAAAATGGAAACTAAAAGATAATAAAGGAAATACTGTTGCTTCATTAGATGAAAAAGGAAAAATATTGAATAGATATTAAGATAGAAAAGTGGTGTTTATTATAAATTGAAAGAGAACTATAATAATATGACATATAAAGAAATAATTGCTTCATTTAATCTTTCAATTCCATTTGATAGTGATGGATTTATTAATGAAGAAGAGCTTTTCAATTTATATCCAGAAAATTTTGTATTGATAGATCGTTTTCCAATGATAATTAATAAAACTATGGAATGGTTTTCTCCACTAGATGTTTTTTTTACTCGAAAAGAGCAAACAGTAAATGAATATTTTGAAGTTGAAAGAAAATATATCAATACTTTAACAATATTGTCCTGCTATAGTCCGTTATGGGTACAAAGCTCTTTTTACTTCTCAAAAAGATTACCAGATTACCTCTCTGAGGAAGAAAGAAATTACCTTATAAAAATTAAGGATTATCTATTCATTCAAGTTAATACCCCCATAGAATTAGCATGTCTCTTAAAACTGAGCCTTAGAGGGTATGAACAAACTATAATCTATTTACCAGAATTAAAGGTGATTGCTTGGGTAAATGAATTAATAGTTTCTCTATATTATCAAGATGAAAAATCTAGAAAGCTTATTGAGATGATTACTACAACTGAAGGATTATATTTAAGAAAAAAATAAGTATTATTTATTATTTGAACTATTTTTTAAATGCCATCTAACCTATTTTCATATATAATTGCAGAGGCAGCTGCCCAGAAAGTGAAATGGTCCCTATTAAATAATATAGATAAAAAATCATCTCTCATTAATAGATGGCTTTTTATTATGACTCTTCAATATGTGGTGTTGGTGAGAAAAACCAGCACCAATTTTTTGTAAAAAGGAAGGGACTGTCCAGAAAGTCAATCACTTTCTGAACAGCCTCAATTTTTATATTAATATTCTCTTAAAAAACTTTTCTCTTGTTATGGTAACATCAAAATATCATCATCCTTATCACAAGGAAGGAGTGGAATGTCAACATTAAATTGAACAATATTTATAAGGGTTGGCCTAGTTTAAGAATTCTTGCTCTCCTTAAAAATTTCTTATGTTCCAAGTGGCTTGACATGGAGCCTCTACGGGCATGACTCTCGAGCCAAGGAACCAGCTTTATAATATGGCTGGCTCTGCCAATCAAGGCAGTCATGCCCACCTCTCCATGTAAAGCCTTTCTTCAATTAGATGTTTTCTTATCCCTTGCTTTGCCCATATTTTTGCTTATACTCTACTGGTGTTAAATAACCTAATGTTTCATGAATTTGTATGTGATTGCACTAGTTAACATGATCCCACATTTCGATGGTGAGTTGTTCAAGTGTTTGGAAGGTTTTCTGATACACAAATTCAATTTTGAAACTTTTAAATGTTGCTTCTGCTACGGCATTGTCATATGGACATCCTTTGGTACTTAAAGATCGCTGGATACAAAATGTTTCAATTGCTTCAACGATTAATTGATTGTTAAATTCTGAACCACGATCTGTATGGAATAATTGGACATTCATTAAATTCCCTTGAATGCTACTTAACGCCTTATAGACTAAGTTGGTATCTTTGTTTAGTCCTACACTTGTACCTACAATTTCCCTATTGAACAGGTCGACAAATAAACATACATAGTTCCACCTTTTTCCGACACGTACGTATGTTAAATCACTGACCAGTACAGAGAGTTTCTTTTCTTGTTGAAATGCTCGGTTTAAAATATTGGCGATTTTGGCTTCATTACTTTGTTTTTTCGGTGGTTTGTAATAGGCAACCGTATAGTTTGACACCAAATTTAACTGCTTCATGATTCGACCAATTCGGCGACTTGAAACAATCTTTTCTTTCTTTTCTAATTCTTTTTTGATTTTACGAGTACCATAGTTATTGCGACTTTGCTTAAAAATCTTGTAAATAAGCTTCTTCAGCCTGTCTTTCATCATCTTCACGTTTCTTTATGTGATGATAATAGGTACTTCTTGGAATTAGTAGGACGTCACACATTGTGACTGTCGCTTCGCTTTCGTCACATAAAACATTTGCTGATACCGAATGTATTTGATAATTTAATTTTGAGCCATTTTTAAGGCTTTCGATTACATATAAAATGAGCCACCCTATTTCCAATTTTTATCTTCCCTCTTAAGATTGAGTAATTCCGAATACTCAATCGAAGGAGAGATAAAAAAGGATGATTAAGATGGCTCAATTTCATATTATCAAATATCTATATGAGGTAGAAGGTTTATCTCAACGAAAAATAGCTAATAAACTTGGCATCTCAAGAAATACTGTAAGTAAATATTTGAAATCGAATCAGCCACCAACCATTATTCAACGTGAAAAGTCCTATGGAAAGAAGGAATTCTCAAGTGAAACGAAACGAATATTGCCTATTATCGATCAATGGCTTGAAGAAGATTTCAAACGATGGGGAAAACAGAGACATACAGCTGCGAATATTCATCGAAGGCTCGTTCGTGAATATGGTTTTAAGGAGTCTGAATCCAACATTAGAAAAATTGTGAGAGAACGCAAGAAAGTACTACAAGAAGTCTTCATTCCACTTGAATTCCAACTCGGCCACCAATTCCCATTCGACTGGGGAGAGGCGGATATTATTCTTCAGGGTAAAAAACGACGCGTTTTCCTCTTTTACGCTCAACTTTCGGCAAGTCGTGTACGTTTTGTCAGAGCGTATCTCCACGAAAAACAAGAGGCTTTCTTAGATGGCTTTGTTCATGCGTTTGAATTTTTTGGAGGTATCCCTACAGAAGGACTCTTTGATAATTTAAAAACATCTGTGCAGAAAATTCTTCAAGGAAGAAATCACTTAGAGCAGGAATCATTTCTGGCTTTACAAACCCATTATCTCTTTAAAGCAGAATTCTGTAATCCTAGCTCAGGTAATGAAAAAGGACGAGTTGAAGGTTCCGTTGGTTATGTACGAAGAAATGCTTTGGTGCCTGAACCTGAAGTTCAATCGATTGAAGAATTAAATGAATACTTATTCCATTGGTGTTTTGAAGATGCTAAGGAAAGAAAAGTTCCTCATTCCAACGAATTAGTTGTTGAAATGTGGGAAAAAGAAAAAGAATACCTTCATCCTCTCCCAGAACAACGATTTGAAGCCTGTAGGCTTGTTTCTCCCATTAATAAAACATTAGAAACCTATGATTTTAGCTTAATGCCCAGTTTAAACAAAAATCGATTGATGAAACTTGCAAAAGGTGAGTTTGTGGAAAGGAAAGAGAATATTATTTTCTTAGGCAATAGTGGTACTGGTAAAACTCACCTCGCAATCGCTCTTGGGATGGAAATGATTCTGAACGGCTACAAAGTAAAATTTACAACTGCCTACGAATTAGTGGAACAATTACTCATCTCCAACGACGAACATAAGCTAGGTGCATTTGAAAACAAGTGGCTCAAATATGATGTAATCATCGTGGATGAATTAGGGTATGTTCCGTTTTCTAAGATTGGAGTCGAATTACTGTTTCAGTTCTTTTCCAATCGTTATGAACGTGGCAGTGTAATGATTACAACTAATCTAGAATTCTCTGAATGGACAAATCTGTTTGGTAATGAAAAAATTACGACTGCATTACTAGATCGCTTAACTCATAAAGCACATATCCTTTTGCTTAATGGTGAACCCTATCGTTTCAGAGAAAGTTTAAAACATCGAAAAACAGAAGAATAATAATCAATCCACAAGGAGTGAGAGGATAATGTCCCTCTCCAAGGCATGATCTCCTCACTCCAAATTCTCCATTTTGTAAATTTCATTCAGTAAGTGGCTCAATTTTATATTGACAAAAACAATTAAATCTCCCATGGTGACAAAATATACTTGATATCCTTTTTCAATCGCTTCAATTCCCAAACCAACCGATAATAATGTTTTTCCCGCTCCTGGCGGACCAAGCAAGATGATATTGTAAGTTTGTTCAATCCACTGATACTCCCGGAGCTGTTTTAACTGACGTTCTGTAATCGCTGTTTGCTCGTTTATATCAAACGTTTCGATCGGTTTATGGAATGGAAAACGAGCCCAGTTTAATCGCTTTTGAATACTTTTTTCTTCGCGCCTTTTTAATTCAAATGTAGTCAGCTCCTCTAAAAATTCTAAATATGTCCATGAGGATTGCTCTGCTTTGCGAAGGAGCTCGGGGAGCTCCTCCGCTGTCTCTGCTAACCGCAATTGTTTAAAGGCTTGTTGAATTTCCGTGACACTCTTACTCATGCATATTTCCTCCCATTCGTTGAATGTAGTCCTTCAAATCTCTTGTTTCTACAGGTATTGAAACAGAGGTGGCGGATGCTACATGAATTTTGGGAATGGGATGCAATTGTTGCCGTTTTAAATAATCCACAACATCACGAAAGGCATTCGCACTATACAATTTTTCACCCATACACTTCTCAAGTGCAGCTGAAATCCATTGGGGATTCTCTTCGGCTACTTTTTTTAATAAAAGTAATTGGTCACGGCGATAACGCCCATAAATATGACAAATTTCCTCAATATACTGTTTTGCTTTTTCTTCTCTTTGAAAAAGGTTCAATACATGTCGTTTAAGTGCTTCTATTGATTTAGAACGATCTCTCGTATGATTCGTATTTTTAATCAGCTTTCCTTTTTCTGAACTAATTGTATGTTTGGCAAGAATCTCACCTGTAGTTGAGTTTACTATGATTAGTTGTTGCCCGTTGATTTGTAGCTTCACTTGAGGACACTTCGTGTATGTGCCAATCGGCACTGAATATCGATTCGATTGAAAACGAATCGTGTTGTCCTTATTCACATTCCTTGTTATAATTTCTGTAGGGTTGCTTTCAACTTCTGAAAGCGGTGAAGAGATTTTTCGTAAGTGTTGCTTTTCCAGGAGAAACACTTCGAAAGGTCTCTTTTTTATGGTTTGATGCACTTTGTAATTACCCGTTCGTTCTAGCCATTTCCACGCTTTTTCATTCCAATCTTCAATCGTTGAAAAAACACGATGAAGAGCGAAATTCTTTTTCACATACTTCACTACATTTTCAATTTTTCCTTTTGATTCTGGATCAGCCTTTCTACAAAGGTAAACCTTAAATTTTCGTTCCTTTACATACTTTTGAAATTCTTTTGTTAAAATAATGTCTCCTGCATTTTCATTCACTGCAATTAGATTGTCTTGACCATAAACAATTTCTTCGGTTACTCCTTCAAAAAATCGAAATGCATTTTCATGACAACGAATGGTATCCTGTGTAGTAAAAGGACGGTCCTGCCACTCCATATACTTTTGCCGAGAATGAGCCAACACAAAGGCAATAAAATAAAGCTTTATTTCTTTTTTCTGAGTGTTTTTCTGAATTGTTTGGCCCCAATCAACTTGCATCTGTTTGCCTGGTGGTTGCTCGACAACTGCTTCGTATTCTCTAGGTTCATTTGTTTTTTCAATATGATAGATTTCTCTCATTTCATTGACATATCTTCGAACAGTGCTTTCTCCAACTACAATGTCAGGAAACCTTTCTTGAAGCCAATCTAAAATTTGCGCTCCACTGATACTTGGATATTCTTGTAACCAATTCACAATCCAATCCCGATAGGGATCTAATTTTTTCTTTCGCTCAATTGGACCAAATTCTTCAACCGCTTCTTCAAATGTCATACTTAAATACTTATAAACTGTATTACGAGAAATTTTTAACTGCTTTGCAATTTGTGAAATTCGTAATTTCCTATCATGCAAGCGGTGAATATCTACATATAACACTAACTTCTCCTCCATTAGTACAGCCTCCAATAAACTAAAACTACTAGTTTACTAGAAGTGTATTGAATAGTGAAAAAGTGTTCAATCCAAATGAGCAAATTCTGTTGATTCTATTTTAGCGTTTACAAATTGAAAGTATTCCTTTAAATAAGCGTTTACGCGTTCGACTGCTGTACGTTCTTGATAAAGCANAAAACTGTCATATTGGTAACTATGTTCACGCACACAGGTTGGACGAAAATGTTCATCGAATCCTATATATTCTCCTTCTCGGCGAACGTTGTAAGGAATCACGACTCGCATGGACTGTGATACGGCTTGACGGTAAATAGGTTCAACATCATAACCAGCATCAAATATAGCTATTGTAAATTGACCGTTTCCTAAGTGATGAAGTTTTTTCAATAATGGAATCACAGCTTTACAATCACTTAAATTACCTGAGGACATCAAACGAGTTGTATTTTGCAAGATAAAAGTGCAGAGAATTGCAATGAAAAATGCAGAGTGTTGCCACCCATTATTTTTACTGTTTTCTCGACAATGCATTCGCTAAACGGAAGCTCTGTCCCGTATAAGAGATGATGTGGGCATGGTGAATTAATCGATCCACCAGAGCTGCCGTTAAACGCGAATCTGAAAAAATACGATTCCACTGACTAAACTCTAAATTTGACGTAATAATCAAACTTTTTTGTTCATAAAACTCTGAAATAATTTGAAAAAGTAACTCTGCTCCTTCTTTTCCAATTGGAAGATAACCCATTTCATCCAATATCATTAAATCATTTTTTTCTAACTTCTTTCTAAATTGCTTTAGTTTCCCTATATTCAAAGCCTGTTCCAATTCTTCAACTAGATGCGAAACTCGATAAAAGCGTACTTCAAAACCTTGTTCACAAGCTCTTCTACCAAGTGCGGATGCTAAATGTGTTTTACCTGTTCCAGGTGCTCCTACTAAAATGACATTCTCTTTTTTTCGAATAAAATCAAGTTGCACCAACTCTTCTTTGGATAGATGGCTAGGTAAACAAATATCTTTGTGCCATTCATAGCTCTCTAATGTTTTCATATCGATAAATCGGGCATTTTTTAAATTTCTTGCAACTTTTGCTTGTTCTCTACCTTCTTGTTCTTTTAATAAAAGCTGGTAAATATATTCTTCCGGTGTTGTAAATGGAACTTCGTGTATTGCTTCAGCGATATATGCTAATCGCAATTGTTTACACAATTGTAAAATGGCATTATTCATGACCAGATTCCCCCGTTCCTTTTGGAGATAGTGCATCATAATCAGTCCATTTTACACCGTAAGGATGTTCTTGTTCTTCTGTGTTGTTTCCAATTAATTCGTAAAAGTTCTGATTAATCTCCTTCATATCATGGTTTATTAAAAGTGTAATCAATTCATTTATTCGTTGTTTTCTCAATGAGTAAGAAGGGACCGTTAAATATTCCTTTATACGAGTTGGTAAGTAACCTGAATATCGTGAATAATCAACTACTAGGGGCTTTTTCAACCAATCTTTTAATATATCTTTCCAAGGAATGAAACGTCGTTTCTTCATATATGGTCTTGCATCTGATAATAAAATTTCTCCTTCATTTGTAATCACTTTGAATGAATCCCAATACGTAATGCAATATAACTGTACATAACTACGCGCTCTAGGCACATGAATTAAATGCTTATCCAATTTAAACTCATTATATTTATTAAACTTGATTGGAAATTGTTTAAATACTGGATACGGCTCTTTTGGTAATTTGTTTAATTGCTTTTGCTCTTGTTGCCATAAATCCTCAATGAGTTCTCCCTTTTCATAATGTAGTCGATTACGATCGTCCTTCAATTGTTTCTTTAGTTTCTCCGTTAAATCTTCAAAGTCTTTTATAACTGGTGGTAAGCTGAAGAAGTTATATCGAACATAACCCACTTTATTTTCCACATTTCCTTTTTCATTACCTCTCGATGGATTACACACTTGTACCTTAAAGCCATAATAGTTTTGAAAATGGCGAAATGCTTCTGTTAATTCAGCTTCTGTATCACCGTTACGTACTTTTTTGACCGCAGGTGTTAAATTATCAATTCGAATACTAAGGGGCACTCCACCAGCTTGCTTAAACAGTTCTTGTAATCCACCTAAGAAACACTCTAAATTTTCTCCAGGCATCGGTATCGCAAACCCTGTATTACTTGCCGGGAACGTCATCACTAAAACATGAACATCGACAATCTCTCCGTCTTGCACAGCTTCCATTACGCCAAAATCTAATTGTGCTTCTCCTTCTGGATGGTCTAATCGCTCATGTCCTTTACTGATTTCATCATCTTCTCTGGCACGCCATTCTTGAATAAAATTACAAACTGTTCTATAGGACCCTTGAAAGCCCATCTCTTTTAAATCTTCAACAATTTTTTTGTTTGTTCGACGAAGTTTTTTCTTTAACTTGAGATCTTCCTCAAGCCAGTCTATAACGATTTGTCCCCATTTCTCTTCATACATCATCCCTTTTTTAATATGCTTTTTTTCTTGAGGTAATTGATCGCCATCACCATACTTCTTGGCGGTACGCCAATTCACATTCATAGTTTCTGCAATTTTGGAAATAGACAATCCTTTTTCATTTCTTAAAGTTTTGATACAATTAATTTCAGACATTGCTAGCATCCTTTCAAACCACCACTGGTAAAATTCGACACTTTTACAGTAGAGGGACTTGGGGTGGCTGGCAAGTCTTTTTTTTTATTGCACTAAAAAAAGTGCTAGACTCTGTACAAATTCGTTGCACTAGTCTGCACTTTTATTATGCAATAAACAGCAAATCTTAAATATCTTGAAAGAGTCATAATAAAATTCCGAAAAAAATTACATTCAAAATACATTCAAATACAACTTTTTATGGTTCTTTGTCAAATAGTGTTGGTGAAAAAATTTTGTGACTTTCCTGGTATATGCAACCGCACAGCTTAGAGGAACTTCGATTCCTCTAAGCTTTTTTCATTGTCATTAAATTTTGGGTGATCAGAATCCGAGTTTTAAAATGTCGGAAACAGCGATAGCCGAAAGAAATACGCTTTATCACCTTAATTTTG